>CAZUNW010000059.1:0-11718 GCA_964621425.1 uncultured Chryseobacterium sp.
AAGGACATCGAGGACATCGACGCACGCTACACACGCGGCCTGCGCTTCACCTATGTGACCGAGATGATCGAGGTGGTGAAGCACGCCCTCCTGAAGGAGAAGGTGGAGAACGCGCTGAAGGTGGCTTGAGCACCGCCGGCCCTGCGACCGGCTCAGGTGGTGGTGAGGCTTGTCATGTTACGCCAGTGTTAAGTCCGGTGACATGGGGTTGACGCTGGCTTAATTCTTTAGCGGCCTGGAAATAACATGTGAAATGCCCCGCCACCTCCTGCTCCCCTTCCTTCTTCTGTTCGTGGCCGGTACATCCGCGCAACAGCAGGCTGAGAACCTCACCGCCCGCTTTGACCGGAACAAGGGCCTCGTTCTCCAGAAGGACAGCCTCTTCAAGATGACCATCCGCTTCCGGATGCAGAACCGTTTCGCCCTGTTGAGCGAGGACGGGGATGACCTTTCCATCGGGAGCACCGACATCCGGGTGAGGCGCATGCGCCTGCGCTTCGATGGCTATGTCCTGTCGCCCAAGATCCAGTACAAGGTGCAGCTGGGCTTCAGCAAGGCTGACATGGACCTGGTGGACGGCACGGTGGCCCAGCCGATCCGTGACGCCATCGGGATCTATGCGCCGAACGCGCATTGGAGCTTCGCCATCGGTCAGGCCAAGCTGCCTGGCAACCGCCAGCGCGTGGTGTCCTCGGGGGCGCTGCAGCTGCCGGACCGCTCCATTGTCAACGCGGCCTTCACGCTCGACCGTGACTTCGGTCTTTTCGCCACCTGGCAGGGTCATGTGCGGGTGCATGAACTCGTGGTGAAAGGGGCCGTGAGCAGTGGCGAGGGCCGGAACGCATCGCCTGGCGGCAAGGGGCTCTGTTACACCGGGCGCTTCGAATGGCTGCCCTTCGGCGCGTTTACGGATGATGGCGATTACTTCGAGGGCGATCTGGCGCGGGAGCGCACACCAAAGCTTTCTGTGGCGGCCGGCTACTCGAGCAACATGGATGCCCGCCGCACGGGTGGCCAGCTCGGTGAATTCCTCCCCGATGGGCAGGAGCGCACGCTCAACACCTTTATCGCTGATGCCGTCATGAAGTACCGGGGCCTGGCCATCACGACCGAGTTCTGCCACCGCGATGTGGTGGGCTCGGTCAGGGTGGGCGGTGCGGATGGCGATACCGTGCTTGTCCAGGAGGGCTGGGGCTGGAACACGCAGCTGAGCCGCCTGCTGGGTGACCGCAACGAGGTGGTGGGCCGCTACTCGCTGGTCGTGCCCTCGCAGGCGGCGGACGCGGCGGCATCGCAGCGCGAGGAGGCTTGGCTGGGGTACACACGCTACATCAACCAGCATCGTGTGAAGATGCAGTGCGCCCTGAGCTATGCGTGGACCGATGGCCGTGCGGCCTTCGACCAGCCCGGTACCCGCTGGGGCCTCTGGCTGCAGCTGGAACTGGGCATCTGAGCAGGCGCCTGCCGATCTTCGCGCCGATGATGCATCCCCGCGACCTCTCCGTCACCGAGGTGCAGTATGTCCTGCCGGAGGACCGCATCGCCCAGCACCCACCGGCCGACCGCGGATCATCGCGGTTGCTGGTGTTCCACGATGGCGTGATCGAGGACCGGACCTTCGCCGACCTGCCCGGTCTGTTGCCCGCCGCCTCCCTGCTGGTGATGAACGATACCCGGGTGGTGAACGCACGCTTGCACTTCCACAAGGACACGGGGGCAAGGATCGAGGTGTTCTGCCTGGAGCCTGCCCACGGCGGTCCGGTGGAGGAGGCGTTCCAGCAGGTGGGCGAGGCGGAGTGGCGATGCGCCCTGGGCAACGCCAAGCGCTGGAAGCAGGGTCCGCTCGGTCAGTTGTTCCGGTCGCGGCATGGCGATGTCCAGCTCTTCGCCGAACGGCTGCCGGACGACGGGCACGGGCCGCGGGTGCGCTTCAACTGGTTCCCGGGCGGCTTGACCTTCGCGGAAGTGCTCGCGCGTGCCGGCCACGTGCCCCTGCCGCCTTACATGCATCGCGGTGCCGCTGTGGAGGACCAGGAGCGCTACCAGACGGTCTTCGCCCGGTCCGAGGGCTCCGTGGCCGCGCCCACCGCCGGACTGCATTTCACCCCGGCCCTGCTCGATGCCCTGAGGGCGCACGGGGTGCAGCAGGCGCACGTCACTCTGCACGTAGGCGCGGGCACGTTCCAGCCCGTGCATGCGGACACCATGGCCGGTCATGCCATGCACCGCGAGCGTATCCTGGTCGGGCGCGAGGTGGTGCAGCTCCTGCACGACAGCGCGGGCGCGCGCCCCATCGTGGTCACCGGCACCACCTCCTTGCGGACGATCGAGAGCCTGTACTGGCATGGCGCCCGCATCCTGCGCGGGGCCGATCCGGCGGAGCTGCATGTGGACCAATGGGAGCCGTACGAGGGTTTGGCCGACGACCGGCCGGGCGTGCGCGAGGCCCTGGGCGCCGTGCTCCGCTGGATGGTCGACCGTGGGCTGGACCAGGTCACCGGGAGCACGGCCCTGTTGATCGCCCCCGGCTATCGCATGCGGCTGGCCGACGCGCTCATCACGAACTTCCACCAGCCCGGAAGCACGCTCCTTCTGTTGGTGGCGGCCTGCGTGGGCGATGACTGGCGGCGGATGTACGACCATGCGCTGTCCGCTGGATATCGCTTCCTGAGCTACGGCGACGCCTCCTTGCTCTGGGTGCGTCAGCCGTGAACGGGGAAAGCCCCGCCGGTGGCGGGGCTTTCCGAACGATGCACCGAAGGCGTGCTCCTCAGTAGGCGGTGTTCTGTGGGTCCCAATTGCACCAGCCGGCGGTCCAGTTCTCCGTGCCGAACGCACCCTTGTAGGTCACGTTCTCGAAGAAGGGGTCGTTGAGCTCGGACTCGGTGAATGCGGCACCGCTTGCCAGCACGCTTCCGCCGGTGAGGAGGAAGTCGGGTGCCGTGAGGTTGAACGCGTCGGCCACGCCCAGCCCGCTGTTGTCCGTCACCAGGGAGTTGCCATTGCCTGCGAACCACGTCTGGATGTCCCATGTACTGCCGCTGGCCACGGCGGTGGGGGTGGTCATTGCGCTGTACACGCAGCGGCGCACCTTGAGGTCACCCGCACTGGCGTTCGCCTCGCATGCTGACCCGTCCACGAGCAGGCCCGTTGGGAATCCGGCGAACACGCTGTTGAAGACCTTGGAGCGCGTGTTGCGGCGGAGGTGGCTGGCGCGCTTGAAGTTACCGTTGATCACGGTACCCGGCGTGGCCAGGGGGCCGTAGATGCTCACGTTGCTCAGCACGGGCGATGTGTAAGGGGTGGCCGAGGTGCCCTGTCCGTCGTTGTCGTGTTCGAGGCCGTTGCTGCCGCTCTGGTCCGCGATGTCGGGGTTGCGCAGTGCGACCAGGAACTGGGCCCTTCCGGAGAAGCCGTTGTCCATGTCGAAGTCGTCGTCCCAGGTGGCGAGGGCCACGAGGTGCTTCACGTTCACCGTGCCACCGAAGAACTCATAGCTGTCGTCGCCGTTGTACGACACCTGGATGTGGTCGATGGTGGTGCCGTTGCCCACGCCGCCGAGCGTGAGGCCGTTGATCTCCTGGTTGGGCTGGAAGGGGACGCCGGAGAACTCGATGCGCACATAGCGCAGTACACCGGAGTTGTCCGCTGCATCGGTGCCGCCGAAGGTGGCGTCCACACCGCCCTCGATCGCGCCTTCGCCACCGGGCAGGTTGACCGGGGCCTTGCCACACACGATGATGCCGCCCCAGTCGCCCGGTGCCCGCTGGCCGGCGGGCTGGTTGCTGGTGAACACGATGGGCTGCGCACTGGTGCCCGATGCGTTGATGCGGCCACCGCGTCGCACGACCAGCGTGGCCTTGGTGTCCTTGTCGCCCTTGATGATGGTGCCCGGCTCGATGGTAAGGGTGGCCCCGCTGTTCACGTATACGAAACCGTTGAGCAGCCACTTGGTGCCTGCGGTTAGGGTCACATCGGCATCGGTCTCGCCGGATACCTGCTTCACACCGTTGCCCAGGTCGGTGATGGCGAAGGTGTTGATGCTCGCATAGGTGCAGCAGCAGTCCTTCTGCGCATCGGCGTCGTAGTTGGTGGCCGTGGGGTCGGTGCATCCCTCCTTCTTGGCGCAGGAGGCAAGGCCGGTGCCCAGCAACGCCAGGGTCAGGGCGCCCAGCGTCGGGATCGTTCGAATGGTCATCACGTCGTTGTTGGTTTGGTGCTGCAAAGGCACGGCGCCCAGGTTAGGTGATCATGAACGGAACATGAGCATTTTGCTCCCTGCGCGTTATCACTTTGTGAAGGATGCAATGGAAAGGGCCGGTATGACCGGCCCTGTTCACCAAGGGATGGCCCGTTCAGAGCCGGATGCTCAGGCCGAGTGAGACCACCTGGCCGCGGCGGAACATCATGATCTCCTCGTCGTTTCCGTCAATGCGGTCGTTGGCGTTGCTGTCCTGCACCAGGCGTACGCGCTGGTTCAACAGGTCCTGCACGCTGGCCTTCAGTTCAAAGCGCCTTCCCAGTCGCTTGGTGATGGTGGCGTCCACCTGGTGGCGCGGCATCTCGTAGAGGTCCGGCGTGCCGAATGTGCCCACTGCGAAAAGACGGCGGCCCATCACATTGTACAGGATGTTGTACTGGAGCCCGTTGTCATTGTCCTGGTAGAAGATCCCCGCATTGAGCACATATGGGCTCTGGCCCATGAGCGGACGCTGCTGCGTTTGGCCCACGGCCCGTGCGCCGAGGTCCACCTGCGTGAGGATGTAGGCTCCGTTGAAGAGCATGCCGAAGCGGCCCAGGTAACCCGTGCCGAACCATCCGGAGAAGGAGCGGCGCACCTCGGCCTCCACGCCGTAGCTGTTCGCCTCCACCGCATTGCCGAAGGTGAAGTTGCGTGTTCCCCCCGAGCCGGTGCCAGGCACGAAGTACATCTCGATGGGGTCGCGGAAGCGCTTGTAGAAAAGGCCGACACTGATGACTTCGTTCGCGGTGGGGTAGAGCTCCCAGCGGGCGTCGATATTCATGATGCGTGCGACCTCCAGCGAGTCATTGCCGAACAGCACATTGTTCATGCTGAAATCGTAGAAGGCGAAGGGTGCCAGTTCGCGGAACTCGGGCCGGTTGACCGTGTTGCCCCAGGCCATGCGCACGAGGCTGCGCTCGCCAAGATCGATGCTTGCGCTTACGGAGGGCAGGATGCTGAGCACCGGGTCGTCCACCCGCACGCGCTGCCCGCCGAATCGGGCACTCTGCAGCTGCTGGCGGTTGTGCTCCACCCGGAGCCCGCCGCTCAGGTTCCACCTGTCGGTCCGCGCGAGGGAGGCGCCCAAATAGCCGGCGAGCAGGGTGTTGCGGCCTGTGTAGCGGTCGCTGGGGTTGGTGCCCTCCACCAGCTCGAAGCCGGTCGTGGGATCGATGTTCTCCGCGCTGAAGACCGTGGCAAGGTCCTCCGTGAGGAGGTCCTGGTCGAAGGTGAGCAGGTTCGCCTGTGAAAAGGACATCCAGCGCGCGCTGAAGTCGCGCTCCTTGTCCTCCACGAATACGCCGGCGGTTAGCTCAGGGACCAGGTCGGCTCCCTCCGCGGCGAAGCGATGGCGGTGATCGATGCGGCCGGTGAGCACGTTTTCCGTGAGGTCGCTAAAGAAGCGGCCGGCATCGAGCGTGGAGGCCGATGGTGGGATGATGATCTGGTAGGGGGCGTTGTCGTCCGTTGCGGCGATGTCACGCGTGGTGCGCACACGGCGGAGGTCCGGCTCCTTGCTGCGTGCATGGGCATAGCCCATGGTCCAGGTCAGCTGGTCGCGGTCGCCAAGGGTGTGGTCGCCGTGCAGCTGCCCGCTGTACACGGTTCGCTGCTGGTAGCGGTAGGCATGGTTGCGCACCGCGAAACCCTCCTCGAGGTTGCGGCCCGTGCGGTAGGTGGTCTGTTCCTGGCCCTGCTGGTTGAACAGGTTGCGGAACTCCAGCTTCGTGCCCTTGCCCAGGAGCGCGGTCCAATTGTGCATGGCGGTGATGCGCGCGCCGCGCACGCTCTCCCGGTCGGTGTAATCGTAGATGGTGTCGCTGCGGCCGGTGGACAGGTCGTAGGCGTTGTAGTTGTAGTTCCGCGCCGTCCAGGCCGACCAAGTGTTGGAGTAGTCGATGCTCGTCACCGTGCCGTAGCGGTTGGTGCCATCCTGGCGCCCCAGTGTGCGCGCAACGAGCAGGGACATGCGCGCGTCGGGCAGGGCGGTCAGCGTGCGTGGCGCCCAATTGTTGGGCAGCTCACGGCCGAGCGCCTGAAGCGTTCCGGCGGACTGGCCGTTCAAGCTGGAGGGGAAGCCGGCAGGCAGCTGGCGGAACCCGTTGTCGAAGCCCAGGGCGTCCGTGGGGCTGCCCGCGCTCTGTTGGAAGGGCCGGAAGGTGGTGCCCGCGCGCACCGAGGTGCTCAGGGTAAAGCGGGTTTCGTTCTCCGCCGGCACGGTGAGCGTGTGCACCTTCACCACCCCGCCGGCGAAATCGCCCGGCAGGCCCGGGGCCGCGGTCTTGTACACCATGATGCGCTCAAGCGCACCGCTGGGGATCAGGTCGAAGCTGAACGCGCGCTTGTCCGGTTCGAGGCTGGGTGCCGACACGTCGTTCAACAGCACCGTGTTGTACCGGTCGGCGAGGCCGCGGATCATCACGAAGCGGTCGCCGAGGATGGTGACCCCGGGGATGCGCTTCACCACATCGCCCGCGGTGCGGTCCTGGCTCCGGGCGATCTGCTGGCGGCCCACGCCGTTCACCACCTGCTGGCTGCTGCGTGTCTCCATGAGCACCGCGCTCTCGCTCTCCGTGCGCCTCACGGCGACCACCTCCACCTGTTGCAGCTGGTTGGTCGGTGGCGCAAGGGTCAGGTCCACCACGAGCCGTCCACCGGCCTCCACGTTCACGGCGCGCTCCACCGGCTCGAAGCCCACGAAGCTCACGAGCAGCGTGTAGGCCCCGGCGGGACAGGTGAAGGTGTACCGCCCGTCCAGGTCGGTGCTGGCACCGAAGGAGGTGCCCTTCATGATCACGTTCACGAAGGGCATGGGCTGCACGGCGCCGCCCTCGTTGCCGCTGATCATGCCCGTCACCGTGCCGTTCTGGCCGTGGAGGGCGGTTGCTGCGAATATCAGCAGGGGGAGGAGGTGGTTTCGGAGCATCGCGTGTACGAACCGTTCCGGTGTTCGCGCTGCAAAAGTCCCGGCATGGTGTTACGTTGGTCTGTACCGATCGTTAAGGCTTTGTTACCAAGCAGGTCCGCCCAGCGGTTCGCCCGCCGTGCGACCCGTTATCTTTCGCTCCCGTTCACGCTCACCGGCCGATGCTCCCCATCAACCGCCCGTTCGCTGTCGCCTTCGCGCTGTGTGCATGCGTGCCCGGGATCCATGCCCAGCTCGGAGGCCGGTCGGTGTTCCGTGTGCTGGACATCCCCTCCTCCGCGCGCATCAGCGCCCTGGGCGGATCTCCTGTTGCGGTGGTTGACGAGGACATCAACCTGGGCCTCTTCGATCCGTCGCTGCTCAATGCCAGCATGGGCCGGCAGGTGGCCTTCAGCTACCTGCCCTACTTCGAGGGCATCAAGATGGGCTTTGGTTCCTATGCCCACCACGCCGACAGCCTGCGCACCACATTCAGCGGTGCGGTGCAGTTCGTGGACTACGGTGAGTTCATCCGCACGGAGGCCGATGGCACGGAGACCGGTTCGTTCCGTGGCGGTGAGTACGTGGTTCAGGTGGGTGCCTCCCGCGCCATTGACAGCCTGTTCACCATCGGGGCCAACCTGAAGTTCATCACCTCGCAGCTGGAGTCATATACCGCCACAGGCTGGGCCGCCGATGTCGGCGCCACGTTCCACAAGCCCTCGATGGGGCTCACGGTCTCCGCCTTGGTGCGCAACATCGGCTTCGTGAGCTCGCGCTACACGGGCGCAAGGGAGAAGCTGCCCTTCGATGCGCAACTGGGTGTCACCTACCGCTTCCGCCACGCGCCCTTCCGGCTCGGTCTCAACATCGTGCATCTGCAGCAATGGGATCTCACCTACGATGACCCCGTTCAGCAGCAGCGCATCGATCCCACCACGGGCGAGCCCATCGTGGAGGAGGTGGGCTTCCTCGGCAATGCGCTGCTCCACCTGGTGCCCCACGTGGAGGTGCTGCTCGGGCGCAACTTCCACCTGCGGGTGGGCTACGATCTGCAACGCAGGCGCGAAATGAAGGTGGACGGCCGGCCCGGCATCTCGGGCCTGAGCTTCGGATTGGGCCTGCGGGTGAGCCGGATCCACCTGAGCTACGGGTTCGCGCAGTACCACCTGGCCGGCATCTCCAACACCGTCACCCTGGCGGCGCGTTTCAGCGATTTCCGGAAGCGACCGGTCGGTGAGGTTCCCCGCAGGAAGCGCCGGCAGGACGCCGCACCCGCCCCGGGGAGCACCCCGTAGTTGCTCCACCGCGCTACCTTGCAGCCGTGCGGCGCATCAACATCGCGATCGACGGTTTCTCCTCTTGCGGCAAGAGCACGCTGGCCCGCCACCTGGCCCAGCATCTGGGCTACACCTACATCGACAGCGGCGCCATGTACCGTGCGGTGGCCTTGTACGCGATGGAGAACGGGTTGGTGCAGGAGGGCAGGCTGCACAAGGAGGGGTTGATGCGGGTGCTGGACGGCATCGACATCCGCTTCCAGCATGACCCGATGACGGACAGGAGCGCCACCTTCCTCAACGGCCGCAACGTGGAGCGCACCATTCGCACGCTGGAGGTGAGCGATCATGTCACGCTGGTGAGCCCTGTGCCGGAGGTGAGGGCCAAGCTGGTGCGCATCCAGCAGACCATGGGCAAGGAGCGCGGGGTGGTGATGGACGGCCGGGACATCGGCACCGTGGTGTTCCCCGACGCGGAACTGAAGCTGTACATGACGGCGCGTCCCGAGGTGCGCGCCAGGCGGCGCCACCAGGAGCTGCTGGCCAAGGGGGGGGCGGTGGAACTGGCCGATGTGGAGGCCAACATCCGCCGCCGTGACCTGGATGACACGACCCGGGCGGCCGATCCGCTTACCAAGGCGGCGGATGCGGTCGAGATCGACAACAGCGACATCACCGAGCAGCAGCAGTTCGAGCTGGCGCTGGCCCACGTGGCCGCCGTGCTCGCGCAGGTGGGGCAGGAGTAGGGCCTAGCGGGCCTGCAATTCGTCCAGCACCACGGCCGGGTCACGCGCCCCATCCACGAAGGAGAGCACCCTCAGCATCACCCGGTCGAGCAGCGTATCGGGGCAGCTGGCACCGCTGGTGAGGATGATGGTCACCGGCCTGTCACGTTGCGCGGGGTTGGCAAGGGGTAGCCAGCCGCTGGTGCGCTCCAGCTTGTGGGCGGGATAATTGAAGTGCTGGATGTGCCCGGCGTCCAGCAGTTCGCCCTCGTCCTTGATGAAATAGGTGGGGAAGCGGCGCTCCAGGAGCTCCACCAGATGGCTGGTATTGCTGCTGTTGTAGCCGCCCACCACCAACGCGAGGTCGGCTCCGGTGCGCAGCAGCTCCTGCGTGGCGTCCTGGTTGTCGTTGGTGGCGTAGCAGAGCGTGTCCCGCGTGTCGGCGAAATGGTCCTTGAGCGCCGCCTCGCCGTGCTTGCCCAGCATCACCTGCCGGAGGTGCTCGGCGATGGCCTGTGTCTCGCTGGCCAGCATGGTGGTCTGGTTCACCACCCCGATGCGCTGCAGGTCGCGTGCGGGGTCGAAGCCGGCCGAGGCACGCTGGCGGAACACCGTCTCGAAGGTGGATGCCGGCTCCCCGCCCGAAATGATGCGTCCCAGCAGCTGGGCCTCGGCCATGTCGCGGATAACCAAGGCGGGCGCTCCCGCTGCGGTGTGGCTGAAGGTGGCCCGCGTCTCCTCGTGGGTGGATTTTCCGTGGATGATGACCGTGCATCCCTTCGCGCCGAGCTGCGCACTGCGGTTCCACACCTTCTCCACGAAGGGGCAGGTGGTGTTGTACCGAAGGGGATCGATGCCGATGGCTTTGAGGCGCACCTCCGTTTCCAGGGTGGTGCCGAAGGCGGGGATCACCACGATGTCCTCGGCAGTGAGCTCGGCCCAGTCCATCAGCATGGTGCCGTGCGTGTCCTGGATGAAGCGCATGCCCCGGTCGGTGAGGTCGTCGTTGACGGCGGGGTTGTGGATCATCTGGCTGAGCAGGAAGATGCGCTTGCCGGGGTTCTCATCCAGGGCCTTGTAACTGATCTCGATGGCGTTCTCCACGCCATAGCAAAAGCCGAAGTGGCGGGCCAGCACGAACCGCACCGGCCCCAGGTCGAGCACCGAGGGGCTCAGGTCCTGCTTCCGTGGGTCCTGGGCGCGGCGATGGGCCTTGATCCGGCCTATGAGGCTGCTGCGGTAGTGGGAGGGGATGGTGAAGGAGCGCATCGGTGGGGTGGTCCGGGTCGGGCCGCCGGTCCAAAGGTCTGTTATGGAACACGCCCGACGGGCATCCGGTTGGGCGTGCAGCGCTGCACTTGGCACGGAAGCTGCTGATATCCAGTGATCTTTTGTACATTTGCGGCCCTTTTTCGGATCCGCCTCCGTGTGGACCGTGCAGGAAGCTCACGCAGGGACACCGTGGGCCAGCAAAACCCCTCCCGTCCGTGCCCCCTTGGGTCGGGATACAAATGGAACAGGAACACATGGCAGTCGAACAGAACAAGGTCACCTTCGCAGAACCCCCCGCCGATTTCGATTGGGCGGTCCTGGAGGACGACCGCAAGTCCCTGCCCGTCAAGGAACGGGAGGCGATGGAGAAAGCCTACGAGGACACCCTTAGCAGCATCTCCGAGAAGGAGGTGCTCATGGGCACCGTGGTGGGCATGAACAAGAAGGAGGTGGTCATCAACATCGGCTACAAGTCCGAAGGTGTGGTGCCCCTGAGCGAGTTCCGCTACAAGCCCGACCTGAAGATCGGTGACCAGGTGGAGGTCTACATCGAGAAGCAGGAGGACAAGTCGGGTCAGATGATCGTGAGCCACAAGACGGCTCGCGTCCACAATGCGTGGGGCAAGGTGAACCACGCGATGACCACCGACGAGGTGATTACCGGCTACGTGAAGTGCCGCACCAAGGGCGGCCTGATCGTGGACGTATTCGGCATCGAGGCCTTCCTGCCCGGTTCGCAGATCGACGTGAAGCCGATCCGCGACTACGACCAGTACGTGGGCAAGAACATGGAGTTCAAGGTTGTGAAGATCAACCAGGAGTTCAAGAACGTGGTGGTCTCGCACAAGGCACTGATCGAGGCCGAGCTCGAGGCGCAGAAGAAGCAGATCATCAGCGGCCTGGAGAAGGGCCAGGTGCTGGAGGGCACCGTGAAGAACATCACCAGCTACGGCGTGTTCGTGGACCTGGGCGGTGTGGACGGCCTGATCCACATCACGGACCTGAGCTGGGGCCGTGTGAGCCACCCCGAGGAGGTGGTGAAGCTGGACGAGAAGATCAACGTGGTGATCCTGGACTTCGACGACGAGAAGCGCCGCATCGCCCTTGGCCTGAAGCAGCTGAGCGCCCACCCGTGGGACGCGCTGAGCGCCGAGATGAACGCCGGCGACAAGGTGAAGGGCAAGGTCATGGTGATCACCGACTACGGCGCGTTCGTGGAGGTGGCCACCGGCGTGGAGGGCCTGCTGCACGTGAGCGAGATGAGCTGGAGCCAGCACCTGCGAAGCCCGAAGG
>CAZUNW010000060.1:0-11707 GCA_964621425.1 uncultured Chryseobacterium sp.
ATGGGCCGGAGCAGCCCGGCCAGGCCGGCCTGGTTGTGCTGCACGCTCCACAGGTCGATCAGTGTGATGCCGGCCTGACCCATGCCTGCGATCCGCGCGCCCACAGGCAGGTTGTCCCCGCCCGCCTGCACGGCGAGCGCTGGCGCCAGGGCCAGGGCGAAAAGGAGGCGACGCATTGCGCCGAATGTAGCGGAAAGGCGGCAAGCCCCGTCCCGGCGCGCGCCGGTCCCGTTGCCTACCTTCGCCCCCCTCCTCAGCAGCGATGATCCCGTCGGCCTTCCCCGAGCGCGTGCGCATTCACGACAAGGAGTTCGAGCCTTTCATCTCCGAGGCCGAGCTTGGCAGGGCCATCGACAGCGTGGCGGCGGCTCTTGAGCAGCGTTACGCCGGCCGCCGACCCCTCCTGGTCGGGGTGCTCAACGGCGCCTTCTTCTTCGCCGCCGAACTGATGAAACGACTGCGGATGGAGTGTGAGATCACCTTCATCAAGGTGGCCAGCTACCACGGAACCACCAGCTCGGGCACCGTCACCCAGCTCATCGGCCTCAACGAGCGCGTGGAGGGGCGTGATGTGGTGGTGCTGGAGGACATCGTTGACACGGGCGGCACCGTCGCCCATATCATGGAGGCACTGCAGGGCATGCACCCGACCAGTGTCAGCGTGGCGGCCCTGCTCTTCAAGCCCGGTGCATACACGCGTACCTGGCCCATTGAGCATGTGGCGCTCAGCATCCCCAATGCCTTCGTGGTGGGTTCCGGCCTGGACCACGATGGTCTTGGGCGTAACCTGCCAGGCATCTGGCGCATCACAGGAACCGCATCATGAGCAAGTTGAACCTTGTCCTCTTCGGCCCGCCCGGCGCGGGCAAGGGTACCCAGAGCACCTTCCTGCTGGACCGATACACGCTGGTGCACCTGCTGCGTGCCGAGATCAAGGCCGAGAGCGAACTGGGTCTACAGGCCAAGGAGCTCATGGACCGGGGTGAGCTTGTGCCCGATGACATCGTCATCGGGATGATCCGCAACGCCATGGAGGCGAACCTCCATGCACGCGGCTTCATCTTCGACGGGTTCCCCCGCACCAAGGCTCAGGCCGAGGCGCTGGATGACATGCTCGCCGGCAAGAACGAGCCCATCACCCGCATGCTGGCATTGGAGGTGCCCGAGGAGGAGCTCGTTACGCGCCTGCTGGGCCGCGGTGCCACCAGCGGCCGCAGCGACGACCAGGATGAGGCCGTGATCCGCAACCGCATCCGCGAGTATGAGCGCAAGACCGCACCGCTAAAGGATCACTACGCCGGGCAGGGCAAGTTCATCGCGATCGACGGCGTCGGAGCATTGGGCGACATCACGGACCGCCTTGTGAAGGCCATCGGCTAGGTGGGCGCCACACGGACCCCGAACGCGACGCGGCTTCGAGCGGTGTTGCCGACCTTTGCCCAGGCATGAACTTCATCGACCACATCCGCATTGAGTGCCGCAGCGGCAAGGGCGGCGCCGGATCGCGCCACCTTCGTCGCGAGAAGTACATGCCAAAGGGTGGCCCGGACGGGGGTGATGGCGGCCGGGGTGGCCATGTCATCCTGCGAGGCAACGCCCAACTGTGGACCCTCCTGCACCTGCGCTACACCAAGCACGTCATCGCCGGCGACGGGGAGAGCGGCGGCTCCAACCAGTGCAGCGGAAAGGCCGGTCGCGACGTGGTGATCGAGGTGCCACTGGGCACCGTGGCCCGCAACTCGGACACCGAGGAGGTGATGGCCGAGATCATGAATGATGGGGAGGAGGTGGTCCTGCTCTCCGGGGGGCGCGGCGGTTTGGGCAACCAGCACTTCAAGAGCAGCACCAACCAGACGCCCCGCTACGCGCAGCCCGGCGAGTCCGGCATCAGCCAGTGGGTGGCCATGGAGCTCAAGGTGCTTGCCGATGTGGGTCTCGTGGGCTTTCCCAACGCCGGCAAGAGCACCCTGCTGGCGTCCATCACCGCCGCCAAGCCCAAGATCGCCGATTACGCCTTCACCACCCTCACGCCCAATCTGGGCATCGTGCCCTACCGTGACCACAAGAGCTTCGTGATGGCCGACATCCCCGGCATCATCGAGGGCGCGCACGAGGGAAAGGGGCTCGGCCTTCGCTTCCTGCGCCACATCGAGCGCAACAGCGTCCTGCTCTTCATGGTCCCGGCGGACAGCACCGACATCCGCCATGATTACCAGGTGCTCCTCAACGAACTGGAGGCATACTCCCCCGAGCTGCTCGACAAGGACAGGCTCCTGGCTGTCACCAAGTGCGACATGCTCGATACGGTGATGGCCGGACAATTGCGCCGCGAGCTCCCCGAGGGCGTGGACAGTGTGCTCATCAGCAGCGTGGCGGGCACCGGGCTCGATGAGCTCAAGGACAAGCTCTGGTGGCTCCTTCACCGCCCTGTGGTGCCGAAGCCGGAACGCCCCGAGTTCCCCGAGTGGAGCGTGTGAACATGGGAGCGCTCACCACCCTCGACCGCTCCCTCTTCCTGGTGATCAACGGGGCCCACGCGCCATGGGCGGATGCCGTGATGGGACTGACTTCTGCGATGACCACCTGGTTCCCGTTGCACCTGTTGCTCCTGGTGCTGCTGCAGCAGCGCTATGGCTGGAAGGCCTTCGCATGGGCCGTGCCGGTGATCGCGCTCATGATCGTTTGCAGCGATACGGGCAGCGTGGTGCTCTTCAAGAACACCGTGCAGCGTCTGCGTCCCTGCCATGAGCCCGGCCTACAGGACCTGGTTCACCTCGTGGACGGGCACTGCGGTGGCCGCTTCGGCTTCGTTTCCTCGCACGCGGCCAACCACTTCGCCATTGCGGTGTTCATGGCCCGTGCGCTCGAGGGCAGGCCCATGTGGGCGGCTGGTGCGCTGCTGGTCTGGGCCGCCTTCGTGGCTTACAGCCGCATCTACCTCGGCGTGCACTACCCGGGCGATGTGCTGGCCGGCGCCCTCTACGGATCGTTGGTGGGTGCGCTCTTCTTCACCATCTTTCGGGTCGTGCTGCGCCGGGCTGTGCCGGCGGCATTGCGTTCGGCATGAACCTCTGGCTCGCGGTGTTCATCGGTGGCGGTCTCGGCAGCGTGGCCCGCTTCGGCCTCGGGCGTGCCGTGCTGGCCATGGGCCTGCGTAGCGCCTTTCCCTGGGCCACGCTGGGGGCGAACCTCCTGGCCACCGCCCTTCTGGCATGGATGGTGGTGCACCTGCATCCCCGCCTCGAGGACCGGTCCGTGATCAAGGCCTTCGTCGCCATCGGCTTCTGCGGAGGCTTCAGCACCTTCAGCACATTCAGCCAGGAGAACTTCCTGCTCCTGCGCGAGGGCCATCACATGCTGGCCGCGGTCAATATCGCCGTGAGCGTCCTCGCCGGCATCGTTCTGTTCCACCTGCTCGCCCGTACCGCCTGATGCACCGCACCGCACACCTCCTCGCCGGCCTCTGCGCGGCACAGATCGCGGCCACAGGACAGCCCACCGTTCCCGTCTGGCAGGACCCTCCACGGTTGGTGGTGGGCATCGTGGTGGACCAGATGCGCACCGACTACATCCACCGCTTCTGGGGCAATTTCGGCGAGGGCGGGTTCCGGCGGATGGTCAACGAGGGGGTCTTCCTGCGCAATGCCCATTTTCCGTACATGCCCACGGTCACCGGCCCTGGACATGCCAGCGTGTACACGGGCACCACGCCCGCGCACCACGGCATCACCGGCAACGAGCTCATGGACCGCTCCAGTGGCCGTGTGCTTTATTGCGCGGAGGACCCCGCCTCCACGGTGGTGGGCGGCGGCGGGGGTGCGGCGCGTTCTCCGGTGAACCTGCTGGCCACCACCATCGCCGATGAGCTGGAGCGCCGCACCGCGGGCCGCAGCATCACCGTGGGCATGTCCATCAAGGACCGCGGCGCCATCCTGCCCGTGGGCCGCACGGGTGATGCCGCCTATTGGTTCACCGGCGGTGCCGAGGGCGCATTCGTCACCAGTCGCTGGTACCGCGATTCGCTGCCGGACTGGCTGAACACCTTCAACGCGCGGAGGACCGCCGCAGCCCTGCTGAAGGGCACTTGGGACCTGCTCCTGCCGCGCGAACGCTACCAGCAGGTCCTGCCGGACGACAATCCCTACGAGATACCGCTCAGCGGCGCGGCCACGGCGACGCTCCCGCTGGACCTCGCCGCCCTGTCCGGCAACGGTTCCAACACCGGTCTGGTCGCCTACACTCCGGGAGGCAACACCTTGCTCACCGACCTGGCCATCGCCGCCGTGGAAGGGGAGGGGATGGGTGCCGATGCGGTACCCGACCTGCTCGCGCTCAGCTACAGTTCACCCGACCTGCTGGGCCACCGCATGGGTCCCCGTGCCCTGGAGATCGAGGATATGTACCTGCGGCTGGACCGCGAACTGGCACGCCTTCTGCACACGCTGGATGAGCGTGTGGGCGCCGGCCGCTATACCGTGTTCCTCACCGCCGATCACGGCGCTGTTGACGTGCCCGCCTACCTGCATGACCTGAAGGGCAGCGCCGGTTATGTGGAGCTTTCCCGGCTGGAATCCGCCATGGAGCAGCACATCGCGGCCCGCCACGGCTCGGGCGATTGGGTGAAGCACATGATGAACGACCAGGTGTGGTTGAACGATTCGCTCCTGGCCGTGCGCCAGCTCGACGCTGCCGCTGTCCAGCGCCTGGCCGCCGACGCCCTGCTGGCCGATGCCGATGTGGCCGAGGCGCTTACCGCGTCCGATCTGGTGCGCATGCCCTATGCCGATGGTGTGCGTGCCCTCATGCAGCGCGGCTTCATGCCGTCCCGCAGCGGTGACGTGTGCTACGCGCTGCGCCCCGGACATTTTGAACGCGAGGAATGGTCCGACGGCCACGGCACCTCGCACGGCAGCCCATGGACCTACGACACCCACGTGCCGGTGCTCTTCCATGGCCGCGGCATCGCGCGGGGTGAGGTGGTGCGCCCGACCTCCATCACCGACATCGTGCCCACGCTGGCGATGCTTCTGGGCACGGCCCTGCCGGACGCCTGCACCGGTGCCCCACTACCGGAGGTGCTCGCGCGCTGAGTTGTTCACAGCGCATGGCGGAGAAGCCATGTCCAGCGGGCGGATCGATGCGTCCGGGGTGCGGGTACTTTCGAAGGCATGCGGCAACAGCCGTTGACACCGGGGGTGGCCCCGTTCGTGCTCTGGCGGGAGGAGGGTGTTCTGCGTGTGCGCTTCAAGGCGCGCACCCGCGTTGACCTGCCGGCCATGCGCGAACTGATCCGCCTGTCGCAGGCAATGGACCCCGCTGCGGTCATGCCGCTTGTAGTGGAATTGCAAGAACAGGTCCGCGTCCTGCCCGAGGCCCGAACGCTGCTGGCCCGCTCCAGCCGCCGCGGCGGTCGACCGGTCGCCTTCCTGGCCGGCCACCGCTGTGACCGGTTGCAGGCCGAATTCTTCCTGCGGTTCAGCCGCCCGGCATTTCCCCTGCAGGTGTGCAGCGACATGGACCAGGTGGCCGACTCCATCCTGCGCTGGATGCGCGCTGGTGCGGTTCGGCCCGGATGGTGTTGATGCCGCTGTGGGCATCTTGTGGTGCGCCCCCGCCGCATGGGCCCGGCCACCGGAGTAAGTTCGGCCTGTCGAAGTGATGCGCCTGCTGATCCCCTCCCTGGTCATGGCTCCTTTGCTCCTGCCTGCGCAGGAACTGGTGCTGCGCGTGCAGGCCGATGCCGCGCTTGTGGAGGTGCGCGGCCTATCCTCGGACAGCCTCGCGCCGGTGCCCGTGTTCCACGCCACATGGCGCTTCGGGGCCCCCGGTGCGGAACCGGCGTTCAGCTTCACCCCCACTGACCGCGAGGCGCGCGGCAGGCTGCAACTCGACCGCCTGGTCGAGGCCGGCATCGGTGGCTTCCTGGACCATCACGTGCACTTCTCCCGCACCGGGGTCACCGCTGATCTGCCAACCACCGCCATCGCCGACCGCATCGAGGGGATGGCCCGTACCGCCGCCGCCGAATTCCGTGCGGGCGACCTCTTCCCTGGATTGGGCAGCCCCACGCGTGACCAGCTGCGCCGGCTGCTGGAGCTCGACTGGAGCCAGGCCATGGTGCCCATCGATGCCAGTGGCGATGGAGACCGCTACCTCGCGATCTACCGCTTTGTGCGCTCCCAGCGCGATGAATTGGAACGCCAGTTGCGAGCCGACCTGCTTGACCTCTCCGCCGTTGCGGTATTGGGCGGCACGGAGCAGGCACAGGATCCGCGCACCACGGTGCAGGTGCCTTCCGTGTGCGGCACCGTCTTCGATGAGGAGAACTTCCTCTGCGCACTCGACCTCACCCTGGCCGATGCCGCCACACCATTGGCCGACCCCCCGCTGCAGGTGGTGCTGGAGCGACCGGCATTCCCTCCCGCCGAGGCCTCCGGAACCGCGTTGGAGCAGCAACGGATCCGTAAGCGCGACCGCTGGCTAAAGGCGGAGCTCGATGCCATCAACGGCCGCATCGACCGCATGGACCAACGGCGTGAGCTCTGGGAGCTGCGCGACCGCATGGACCAGCTGGAGGGCCGCCTCGACGCGATGCAGCAGCGCGTGGACGGCCTCGTGGACCCCGCACCAGGTGCCGTTCCCGCTTCGGAGGTCATCGTGCTGCGCTTCCCCGCGGGCGGCCGCGGGCTCGATGCCGCGCAGCGCTTGCAGCTCAATGCCGTCACTGAACACCTGGTGCGCACACCCGGGATGCGCGCCCTGATCACCGGTCACTCTGATAGCAGTGGCGATGCCGCGGCCAACCTCGCGCTCAGCCGACAGCGTGCCCGGGCCGTTCGCGATCATCTCGTGCGGAGCGGCATCACCGCCGACCGCCTTGTGGTGAACTACTACGGGGACAGCAGGAGCTCGGGCGCAGGTCCGGTCGACCGCCGTGTGGAGGTGGAGCTGCTGCGCGATTGATCTTACTCCTCCGGAAGCGGACCGAGCTTGAAGACCACTTCGGCCGTTGTACCGTTGCTTCCGGTGATCCTGAAGGTGCCGTCCAGCTTCTCGGCCAGCGCCTCCACCACGTCCAGGCCCAGGTGGGCGCCGGTGCGCGCACCGGGCTTCATGCCACGCCCGTTGTCATGCACGCGCAGCCGGTGCGTTCCGTCCGCGAGCGCCTCCAGCAGCACGTCGATGTGCCCGCCCGTCACCAGGGGGAATGCGTGCATGTGGCAGTTGTTGAGCAGTTCGCACAGGATGATGCCGAGGTCGATGGCCTGGTCCGGGTTGCAGCGGATGCCATTGGTCTCCACATCACAGCTCACCTGGCTGCTGTGCGGCCGGTTCATCGCGGTCATCTGTGCGGCCAGTTCCTGGAAGTAGCGGTCAAGCGGTATGGCGCGCAGGTCGGGCAGTGCGTAGAGCTTGTTGTGCACCAGGGCCAGCACCTCGATGCGTTGCTTGCCGCGCATGAACTCATCGCGTGCGGGGCCGTCGGCCAGCCTTTGCGCCTGCATGTTCAACAGGCTGCTCACCACCTGGAGGTTGTTCTTCACGCGATGGTGCACCTCGCGGTCCAGCACGTTGCGTTCGCCGATCACCTTGGCCAGCTTGCGCTCCTGCGTCCGCGAACGCTTGGCCTGCACCCGAAGCCTGCGCCGGTCGCGGCGGCTGAAGGTGAAGAGCATTACCAGCAGGATCAGCAGCAGCACCAGTGCGGTGAAGGCGGACCAGAGCAGCCAGGGCCGCCCGTCCACCCCATCGCCCACCTGGCCGAGGTCTGCGATGGCGCCCACGTGCAGGGTGATGCCGTTCAGGGTGAAGGGCAACAGCTGCAGGAGGTGCCCGTCAGGCCCGTCCGCCACCGCCACGGTGCGCCGGTCCATGCGTTCCCGCCACTGCGCCAGCCCCCGCCGGCACGCGATACCCAGCACGGTGCTGTCCGGGGGCAGCTCCAAGATGGGCCGTCCGTCCGGTCCCAGCACCAGTGCCTGGAAGGAGCGGTCCGTTGAAGGGGACCGCACGCCGTTGACCATGGTGCGTGCATCCACCTCCACCACCGCCACGCGGAACGGCCGGCCCGCTCGCACCGCCCGGATCAGCTGGCTCACCACCAGCCTGGCGCCGGTCGTGTCGGCGTCCGCACTGCTCCATACGGGCACGGCCTGCCGCTCGGCCAGCGCGCGGCTGAACCACTCCTCCATGCGCGGGTCGTACAGGGCGTTGTCGATGCGCGAGGGCGCTCCCTGTCCATCGGCACCGATCAGCCAGCTCACCGGGAAGCCGTGGCCCGTGCCCTCCAGTTGGCGACGCACACGCAGGCCTTCTGTGGTGCGCAACAGGGCGAGCTCGGCCCCGCGCTCATTGGCCAGGTGCACCCCCAGTACCGCCGGCTCGGCGGCCATCAACGCCTGCCAACGCTCCAGCAGCTCGGGCCTTGCCATGCTGTCGTGCAGCGCAACGTAGGCCGCCTCGGTGCGCAGGTCGCGCGCGATGTGGTCGAACTCGCCCTGCAACCGGCCCCGCAGTTCGCGCCCGGTGCGCTCCAGCTCCCCCCGCGCCACCTCCTTGGTGTGCTCGGGCAGCAGCACCAGCGACCATGTGGTGACGCCCAGGCCCACGAGCAGCACCCCGGCCACCAGCAGGTAGTAGCGTTCCAGGGAGCGTGCGGTGACGGCCATGTGCCTGCAAGTGTAAGTGAACCCGCCGGGCCCCGCGGTTCAGCGGGCGATGGCGGTCAGGCGTTCCACCACGGTGTCGATGGCGGCATCGTCCACCTCAAGGTGGGTCACCATGCGCACCTGCCGCGGGCCGATGGCGATGCAGCGCACGCCCAACGCGGCGAGCCGTGCCACATGGTCCGCCGCCACAAGGCCGTCGCGCAGGGTGTAGATCACGATGTTGGTCTCCACCGGCAGCACGGACGCCACCTCAGGATGTGTGCACAGGGCCCCGCCCAGCCGGGCCGCCCGCACGTGGTCCTCCCGCAACCGCTCCACGTGGTGGTCCAGTGCATGAAGGCCCGCCGCCGCCAGCAGCCCCGCCTGCCGCATGCCGCCACCAAGCCGCTTGCGCACGCGACGGGCCTCGCGGATGAAGGGGGCCGGGCCGGTGAGCACGCTGCCCACGGGCGCGCCCAGCCCCTTGCTCAGGCAGATGGAGATGCTGTGGAAGTGCGCCCCCCATTCACGGGGCCTGCTGCCGTCGGCGACCATGGCGTTGAAGATGCGCGCACCGTCCATGTGCAACATCAACCTGTGGGCATCACACACCTTGCGGATGGCCGGTATGGAGCCGATGGGCCAGGTGGCCCCGCCGCCGCGGTTGCTCGTGTTCTCCACCACCACCAGGCGGGTGCGCGGCAGGTGCGGGTTGTCCGGGTCGTTCACGGCGGCCTCCACGGCGCTGGCGGTGAATCTTCCACGCTCGGCCGGCACGAACCTTACGCTGCATCCGCTCGTGGCCATTGTGCCCCCGCCCTCGTAGCGGTAAACATGCGCCCCCTCCTCGCAGATCACCTCGTCCCCCGGCCGCGTATGCACGTGGATGGCGATCTGGTTCGTCATGGTGCCGCTGGGGCAGAACACCGCGGCCTCATGCCCGAACAGTGCGGCCAGCCGCTCCTCCAGGGCGTTCACCATGGGGTCCTCACCGAACACGTCATCGCCCACCTCGGCGCGCAGCATCGCCTCCCGCATGCCCTCC
This sequence comes from uncultured Chryseobacterium sp., assembly GCA_964621425.1. Classification (GTDB taxonomy): domain Bacteria; phylum Bacteroidota; class Bacteroidia; order Flavobacteriales_F; family PHOS-HE28; genus PHOS-HE28. The sequence continues at coordinate 9,694 of CAZUNW010000060.1, forward strand.
GTGGGCCGGGTCACCGTGTCGCTGCGCAGGTCGATGGGGCGTGGGGCGGGCATGTCGCCAAGGTAGGATGGTGGGCGCAAGGGGGCGCCGGGTGAGGGCGGTTTACCGCCTGCGGGCCAGCAGCAGCCCATCGCGCAGGGGCACCAGCACGCGCTCCACGCGCGGATCCTGCGCCACCTTTTCCGTATAGGCCACGAGCGCGGCCGTCTGGTGGTCCCGGTCCCCCGCCGAGGCAAGCACCTTGCCGCTCCAGAGCACATTATCGGCGATGATCAGGCCGCCAGGCCGCACGCGGTCCACCACGGCATCGAAATAGGCCGGATAGGCGGGCTTGTCCGCATCGATGAACACCAGGTCGAAGGGCGCGGGCAGGGTGGGGATCACTTCCAGCGCGGTCCGCAGGTGCGTGGTGATGCGGTCGGCGTAACCGGCCGCGGCGATGTGCCGTGCGACCATTGGTGGCAGGTGCGGATCGATGTCGATGGTGTGCAGCATGCCGCCGGGAGCAAGCCCCTCGGCCAGGCAAAGGGCGCTGTACCCCGTGTAGGTGCCGATCTCCACCGCGATTCGCGGTCGTACCAGGTGGCTCAGCATCGCGAGGAAGCGTCCCTGCAGGTGACCGCTGCACATCTGGGGCATGTACACGTTCGAATGCGTCTCCTCGCGCAAGGCGGCCAGGTGCGGGGGTTCCACTCCGCTGTGGTGCCCACAATAGGCCTCGAGCGCTGGGTCGATGAACTGCACGGTCCAAGGTATGGGGGGAACCGGCCTTCATCATCCGGTTTAACCATTTGGTTAACTTGCGCCCCGATGGCCACCCTTGCACCCGAAGCGGGCACCGAACAGCGCATCCTTGAGGCCGCACGGCGTGTGTTCACGCGCAAGGGCATGGCCGGCGCGCGGATGCAGGAGGTTGCCGATGAGGCCGGCATCAACAAGGCCCTGCTGCATTACTACTTCCGCGACAAGCAGCGCCTGTTCGAGGGGGTGTTCAAGAGTAGCGCGGAGCGGCAGTTCACCTGCATCTGGCGTGTGCTTGAGGAGTGCGATGACCTGTTCGCAGGCATCGAACGTTTTGTGGCCGTCTACCTGGACCGGATGCTGGAGGAGCCGCTGCTGCCCCAGTTCCTCATCAGCGAGCTGAACCGTGACCCGCTGAACCTGCTGGAGTTCATCGACCGGGGGCGTGCCGGCCGCGCGCGCTACATGAAGCTGCATGAGGAGGCCCTTCGCGCCGGGCGCATCATCGACATCGATGCGCGGGAGCTGATGGTGAACATCCTTGCCCTCTGCGCACATCCCTTCATCGCCCGGCCGATGCTCACCCACCTGCACGGCATGAACGACGAGGCCTTTCGCCGCATGATCCTGAAGCGTCGCCGGACCGTTCCTGAATTCATCATCCGATCCATCCGCGCATGAACGACCTGTTGAAACGACGGCTGTCCATCGTCATCGGCCTGCTCCTGTTCGCCGGGGGCATCGCCACCTGCCGCAGGCTTACTGCGGGCCGCACCCCACCGCCGCGCCTGGACGCTCCTTCCGCCGTCCGCCCGGTGCGCATCCTGGAGGCCCGGAACGGCGCCGTACCGCTGAGCATCCCGGTGACCGGACGCCTGCGCGCCACGGACCGCATGCTGCTCACCGCCGAGGTGGGTGGTACACTGCAACGCACAGCACGCCCGTTCCGCGAGGGCATGGTCTTCCGCAAGGGGGAGGTGCTGCTGCGCATCGATGATGGCGAGCTTCGTGCGCAGCTCACCGCGCAGCAGAGCGCGTTCCTGCGTACGCTGGTGCAGCTGGTGCCCGACCTGCGGCTGGACCTGCCAGACCAGGCGGCAAAGTGGGATGCCTACCTGAAGGCCTTGCCCGTGGAGGGCCAGCTGCCTGCATTGCCGCCCCTCTCGGGCGACCAGGAGCGGAAATACCTCGCCGGCCGGGGGGTGCTCGATCAGTACTACGGCATCCGGGCCGTATACGAACGCCTGGGCCGCTTCGTGATCACGGCGGCCTT
>CAZUNW010000061.1:0-8609 GCA_964621425.1 uncultured Chryseobacterium sp.
CTTCGGTGCCGGTGTTGGCGAAGTGGCAGGCGATGCGGCTGCCCATGACGCCGCTACCGAGCACGGCGACCTTGCGGATGTTTCGTTTGCTCATGATCGAATGCAGTTCACCGCAACGGCGCTACGCACGCAACGTGGTCGTGCATGGTCGTGGCGTTCGTTGCGTCGTTGCGGTTCATTTCAGAAGAGTTGTTCCTGTTCGAGAATGCGGTCCAGTTCCGACATCACCTGCCGGAAGTTGTGGAGCTGTGCAGGGGTGAAGCGGCTCTGTACCGCCTGGTTGAACTTGATCACGGTGCTGCGGCTAACATCGCGCATCTGCTTGCCCTTCGCGGTGAGGTGGATGCGTACGACCCGCTTGTCGGCCTGGTCCGGATTGCGGCGGATTAGCCCGGCTGCCTCCATGGCCTGCAAGGTGCGCACAAGGCTGCGGGCCTCCATGCCCATCTTGGGGCCAAGCTTGGTGCTTGGCGTTCCCTGGGGCTCGATGTTGAGCAGGATCTGTCCCACAGCCATGCTGCCGCCGTATTTGGCAGCCTCGGTGTTGTAGAGGCGCGCAATGCGGCTCCAAACCCTGCGGATGGGGAAGTCGATGGTCTCTTCGGGGCGCATGGGAATTGCCTTGCCTCAAATGTATATGAAAAGTTATGCGCGCATACCATCTGGCGCTCGCACCGAGCTGGGGCTTCCCTGCCGCTATCTTTATTGAGCCATCATTCGCCATGACACGATACCTGCCCGCCCTCGTGGCCCTGATCATGCTCACCCTCCCGTCCTGCGGGAAGGAGGATCCTGCTGGCCCTCCAGCTTCACCAAGCGGACCTCGTTTGATACTCAAGTTCCGGTTTGATAGCACCCAGGTACGGCTTGACAACCTGGGTCAACCGGCGGGCGTTCCATCAGGCCGCGCGGCACAGAGCCCCCGATTCAATGCGATGAGCGCCCACTATGTAGAATTCGCGCCGGGTGCGTTCACCCCCCTGGGGGGTGGTGCGGTGGTGTATCATGCCGCCGAGACCACGGCTGGTGGGGCTACCGCCATTGATTTTTCACAGGGCGTTCGGGCGGGGGATGGGCAGGTCTTCCTCGACATTCCGCTCAGCGCATTGGCCATCGGCAGTTATTCCTGGCTCCGCGTTTCCTTGGCCTACCAAAATTTCGACATCGACTTCCGTTATACCGACACGCAATTTGGCACGGGGACCTATGATCTGCAGGGTACGGTTGCCTCTTTCATCGGCTACAATACCTACCTCGGCAGTTTCGTCGTAAACCAGCAAAGCGTCGCCGTCAATGGCAACAGGCCCCAGGGCTATTGGGCCTTCGAGGTGATCGCCCCCCTGTTCCCCACGCCGCCCTTGACGGGGCAGGCCCCCGCCGGCGCCACCACAGTGCCCAACCCACTCTTCGCCACTTCGGGGATACCTCCGGGGTCCTGCGTGGTCACGGGCGCCTTCGCGCAGCCCTTGGTGATCACTGGGAACGAGACGGAGGATGTTGTGATCAACGTTTCGCTCAGTACGAACGACAGTTTCGAGTGGATCGATGACGGCGATGGTCGTTACGAGCCAGGGCCTCCTGCGAACGACCTGGTGGTGGACATGGGGGTCCGCGGGCTCATCCCCATCGTGGAGTGAGCGCCTGCGGCCCTGTTCATCGGGCCAGTTGAATGTTGCCTTCGTACCGGATACCGTTCAGGTCGATGACGTAGAAGTAGGTGCCAACCACCGCGGGCTCACCGGCGAAGGTGCGTCCATCCCAGCGGGTGGCGTTACCGAAGCTTTCCCACATCTTCTGCCCCCAGCGGTTGAAGATGCTCATCTGCAGGCAACCGCCCAATTCCGCGTCCGTGATGGGTCCGAAGAGGTCGTTGTTGCCGTCCGCGTTCGGGGTGAAGATGTTCGGCATGGTGATGTCCGTGTGGTCCTCCAGCGCACCAGCAGGGTAATTCTGCGTGATGGACGCGGTGCAGCCCTGTGCGTCGGTGACGGTGAGCGTTATGGTGAGGTCACCACCGTAGGGCAGGATGGGCGCGGGCTCGGGATCGATCGATGTGGAGCCATCGCTGAAGGACCACGCCCAGTCCACAGCACCCTCGCTCAGGTCGGTGACGTAAGCACGCAGGCCGTCGCAACGGGGTTCCAGCCGCACGGTGAAGGCCGCCTGTGCTTCTCCGGCCACAGTTACGAGCACCTGGTCCTGTGCCGTGCAGGTGTCGTTGGTCACCACCAGTGTGTATATGGTCGTGGCCCCGGGTGTGGCCGTCGGGTTGGGGGAGGAGGGGTCATCCAGTCCGGTGGCTGGGATCCACAGGTAGGTGGAGCCCGGCAGGGAGCTGGGCGAACCGCCGAGCACCACGGGGGTTCCGGCGCAGGCCGAGCGGTCGGGGCCCGCATCCACCGGTGGGTCATCGTTCACCGTCACCGTCACCTGGTCCGTTCCGCTGCATCCACTGGCGTCCGTCACGGTCAGGGTGTACGTGGTGGTGGCGCCCGGCGCCGCGAGCGGATCGGCAATGGCCGCGTCGCTCAGCCCGGTAGTGGGTGACCAGTTGTAGGTGGTGCCGCCCGAGCCCTGTAACAGCACGTCGAAACCGGGACATACCCATACATCAGGACCGGCGTCAGCCGTGGGTAGCGGGTCCACGCCCACCGTCACTTCATCGCTGGCGCTGCACTGGTTGGCATCGGTCACGGTAAGCGTGTAGGTTGTGGTGGTGGTGGGACTGGCGATGGGGTCTTCGGCCGTGGCATCGTCCAGGCCCGTGTCCGGTGTCCACAAGTAGCTGCCGCCGCCGCTGCCGTTCAACTGCACACCCGCCCCGGCGCATATGCTGGTGTCGTTACCGGCGCTCACCACGGGCAGCGGGTTCACCGTCACACCAACCGAATCGACGCTCACGCACCCGGCGCTGTTCTCCACCGTCACCGTGTAGGTGGTGGTGGATGTCGGCTGAGCGGTGGGGTTTCCGATGGCGGGGTCGTTCAAGCCTGTATTGGGGCTCCAGAGGATCGCACTGCCAGGGGGGGCGGTGGGCGTGCCTCCGAGCGTAACCGGTTCACCGGCGCAGATCGACGCATCCGGGCCTGCATCCGCCGTGGGCACGTCGTTCACCGTCACCGTCACCGCATCACTGGCCGTGCAGCCCTGCGCATCGGTTACCGTCAATGTGTATGTCGCGGTCGTCGTGGGCGTGGCCAGAGGATCGGCCACGTCCGTGGCGCTCAGTCCTGCGCCGGGCGTCCATGCATAGGCGATGCCGCCGCTGCCACCCAGTTGAACGGTATCACCTGCGCACAGGGCCACGTCCGCCCCGGCGTTGGCCGAAGGAGCCTGTTCGCTCACCGTGACAGTGGCACTTGCCGCGGCACATCCGCCCTGCGCGGGTATCGTGTAGGTGTACACGCCAGGGACGTCCACGGCGGGGTCATACACGCTGGCGTGCGGCGCATTGTTGGGGCCTGTCCACGTGCCCGGGCCATCTGGGATACCGCTCAGGGAGTCGAGCAGCGAGAAGGGGTCGCCGCTGCTGCACAAGGTCGCGAACCCCGGGCCACCGGGATTTGGGGCCGGGCTGATGGAGATCGCAACGGTGGCGGTATCCCCCTGGCACGGCGCAATGCCATCAACGACGTAGGTGAACGTTCCGCCTGCCGGCCATTGGAGGGGGTCGAATTGGCCGTTCGAGGCCGCGCCGTCCGGGTCGGTCCACAGGCCACCCGGGTCCGGGGTGCCTCCGAGCAGGCTCAGCAGGTCCGTGGACGGAGCACTGCTGCACAGGGCCTCCGTGGCATTGGATCCTGCTGTGAGCGCGGTCACCTCGCTCACCGTGACGAAGGCCGTGTCAGTAGGGCAGGGCGATTGGGCGGCCACTACGTAGGTGAACACGCCACCGCCTCCACCGGGCGTGTAGTTCGCCGAAGGGCTCCACGCACCACCAGGGTCCGGTGATCCGCCCAACAGCATGGCAAGGTCCACTTGTGCCGCATCGCTGCACACCGTGATGGAACCATCCGTGCCGGCGTTCACCGGCTGGCTTACGGTAACCAGCACCTGATCAGTCGTGGTGCAGCCCGCTGTATCGGTGAGGGTCACGCTGTAGTTGGTGGTGGCGGTGGGGAATGCCAGCGGATCCTCGGTGCTGGCATCACTGAGGCTGTTGGCCGGGATCCACGCGAAACTGCCCGAGCCTGTCGCGTTCAGCTGGACACTGTCGCCCAAGCAAACACCCGTGTCCGGACCCGCGTCCAGCTGGGGTTGAGACACGGATACCACCACGGTATCGGTGATCACGCAACCCGCGTTCGTGACCTGCACGATGTAGGTGGTGGTTGACGCCGGGGAGGCCACTGGGTCGGCCACATTGGTGCTGCTTAGGCCTGTGGAGGGACTCCAGGCATAGGTGCTGCCCGGCGGACCCGTGGGTGCGCCGCCCAGAGTGACCGAGCCACCGGCACAGATCACGGCATCGGCACCGGCGTTCGCGAAGGGAAGGCCGTTGATGGACACGTTGAGGTCAAGGGGCGCGGAACTGCAGCCCAAGCTGTCGCTCACCACCACGCTCACCGTTCCGCTGCCCGGATTACCCCAGTCCACCGTGATGCTGTTGGTGCCATCGCCGCCGGTGATGATCCCCCCGCCCACGCTCCAGGCGTACGTGGAGCCCGAGCCAGCAGGAAGGCCATAGGCCGCGCCATTGGTGTTACTGCAGACCGAGGTCGGACCGCTTATCGGGCCGTCCGCCGCGAAGGGCACCACCTGCACCTGCACCACCACGTCAACCGTCAGCGGCGGGCATCCGTTGTCGGTCACACTCACGCTGAACAAGTAGGGCTGTCCCTGTCCCTGTTCGCAGGAGGTATCCCAGCAGAACTGCGTGCCCAGTGTGCCGCTGCCAAGCACGGGACCGCTGATGGTGGCCGTTGGGTTCACCAGTGTTCCGTCGAAGATGGTGCCTGCGGCCTGCAGCAGGAGGGAGTCCCCATCCGCATCGGCGAAGGAGAGGTCCAGGCAGAGCTGGTCCCCCGCCTGCACCGTGTAACTGGCGGCAATGGGCGCACTGGCGGCTGGGGTGGCATTGGGCGGACAGGGTATGGCCTGCAGTTGGAGGTCGCGCCGGACGCGTCCGATGAGCTGGCCGTTGCGGTACTCCTTCACCTCCACGGCCACGACGTAGTTGCCCTGTAGCGGGGCCATGTAGCTGGTGAGGCCCGTGGCGCCGTTTATGAAGGCGTAACCTCCCGCACCAAAGGGCTGCGACAGGCTGAACCCGGCATTGTAGTTCACCCCGCCCACCGGCCAGTTCAGGAATGGCGGCGGTGGGATGATGCCCCCGCCGAAGTTCTGCGAGTTGTAGGGCACCTCGAACGAGAAGATGAGCAGGTCGCCGTCAGGGTCGTTCGCGGTGTTCAGGAAGGTGGCCGTGTCGCCGATGCACAGGAACGGGGTGGGCTGTCCAAGGAAAACCGGGCTCGAATTGTTCACGAGGGGTGGCGGCACGAACGCGTAGTAACCGATGCCCGTGCTGTTGGGGTTGTTGATGTTCGCGATGCCGAGGTTGCGGCAGCACATGTGGTAGTACAGGTGAACTCCGCCGAAGTTCAACGGCACGTCCACGAACCCGGAAAAGATGCCCTTCACCGTGCAGAGTCCCTGGCCCACCGCGCAATTGTCCGGCAGGTCGGGTTCGATCACCAGCGAGTCCACGAGCTGCACCGGGATGTCCTGCAACTTCACCTTGTCCGCATTGGGGTCCAGCGGGTCCTGGAGGTAGGCGCCCACGAAGAGCGGGGTGCCGTAGTCCTGGCCCAGTAGCGCATAGAGCGAGGTGAAGTTCGATCCAGTGCCGCAGTTCATGTAGAACTCCAGGTTCACCTGGTAGCGGTACACCCCGCTGCCGGGCGCCGTTTCGCCCTGGTACACATAGCCGAGGTTGCCGCCCACCAGGTGGGTGGCCCTGGAGGGGACCGATGCGGCCAGCACCAGGGCCGCGGTGGCCAGGGTGCGGATGATCGTTCGCTTCATGCGTGGAGGGGGATCAGTGGTGCACCATGATCCGCCGGGTCCATCGTCCATCGGGACCGTGCACCGTCAGGCCATATGCGCCTGGCGTCCATGGGGCTGCATCAAAGGTGGCCACGCGCGCGCCCACGGGGAGCGCTTCCCGTACCACAAGTTCCCCCAAGGCGTTGTTGATGGTCACCACCCATCCCGGACCGGCCGGCCGGTCCAGCGCAAGGCTGAAGAGGCCGCTCGCGGGAACCGGGCTTACGACGCCGATGGGGTCCGCCACCTCCGCGATGCTCGTGAGCGAGCACGACCATGCGGCCACGAATCCCGCCCAGGTGATGGGGCCGTTGCTGGCCTCCTGGCGCAGCGTAAGCGCAGGTCCGGTGGAGGTGATCACACCGCCATTGGGCAGCACTCCCGTCCCGTTGCCGGTGAGCTCATACAGCAGCGGTGCGTTCACGTCGGGCCCGTCGTAGACCGCCAGGAAGTCGAAGTTCTCCTCGAAGGCGAACTCTGTGAAGGTCAGTGTCACCACCTCCGCCCCCGGCGGTGCGATGGTCAACGCGGCACTGAAGCCCGGGCTGTAGTCGTCCAATACCCCGCCATCGTCCGTAAGCACACCCTGGCATGCCTCGACCAGCAGCGTGCCGCCGCCCGGCACAGCTGTGGTGTCGCAGAGCGCCCCGTCCACGTAAGTCACCGCATCCGCGATCACATGGATGTCGGTGCCATTGATGTTCTCCACCGTCAGGGTCACCGTGTAGGTGCCGGGCGTGGTGTAGGTATGCACCGGGGCCTGGTCGGTGCTGGTGGACCCGTCGCCGAAGTCCCAGCTCCAGCTGAACGGAAGGCCCGTGCTCTGGTCGAGGAAGCTCACCACGCCATCGCACGTTGTCGCCGGGTTCGGGGTGAATTGCGCTGTTGGCGGGGTGCTTATGGGCGTGATCCGGATGCCGAGGTCCTCCACCTGTCCATAGAGCGGCGCATCGCATGGCCCGGTGAGCTCGCCCACCACGTCCGCTGCGATGCGCATGCGCAACGGCGTATTGTACACGGTGCCGGATGGAATGGCCACGGAACCCACGGGGTCGGTCGCCCCCAGTGCAAAGAACACGAGCTCCTGCGCACTGAAGGAGCCATCATTGTCCATGTCGATCCACACATACACGTCCTGGTCCAGCTGGTCGTCCGTGTCGATCGCGATGGGGAGCACGCCGCCTTCCTCCGCGGTCCCCACGTTGCCGCAGGTGCGGTCCACATAGCCTTCTGCCCCGTCCGGGCTGGTGCTGGCGATGCCGGCGAATGTGATGCCGAGCAGGCCGAACCCGCAGCAGTAGGCCTGCGTCTGGGGCGCACATTGCGGCGGGTCCAGCAGGCCTTCCAGGTCCACGGTCACAAGGTCCTGCAGCAGCACGGTGTCCGATCCGTTGGCATTGAGCGCCACCAACTGCACGGTGTAGCTGCCGCTCGCGGTGTACAGGTGAAGGGGCGAGGCCTGGTCGCTTGTGGTTCCGTCGCCGAAGTCCCAGGACCATCCGGTGGGCAGGTTCAGCGAGCCATCGGTGAACTGAACGGCCCCGTCGCAGGTGAACAGCGGTGTGGCATTGAACGAGGCGGAGGGCGCTGCGGTGTTCGCCACCACCACCACGCCGAGGTCCTCCGCCTGGCCGAACTGCGGCGCAATGCATGGCACAAGCAGGGGCGAGAGGTCGTAGTCGGCCATGATGCGCACGCGCAGCGGAACATCGAGCACTGCGTCCGCAGGCACCAGCAGGCTCGCGCTGCCGCCGTAGCCTGTCGCCAGGGACAGAACCACCTCATCCGCGTCGAAGGCACCGCTGTTGTCCCAATCCACCCAGCCCTTCACCTGGTGCCCCGCAATGGACCCGGTCGTAACCGCGATGCTGAACCCGCCGCCCACGGCCACCGTGTCGATCACGCATGACCGATCCACGTAGCCACCGTCGGCAGGTGCATCGCCCGAGGTGATGCTCACGTCGTTCAGGGTGATGCCCGTTATGCCGAACCCCGCGATCGCGGGCGCGTTCACCGGTGGACAGATGACCTGCGGCACGGGGCCGCCGGCGTTGACCGTCACCGCAGCGGGCACCACCAGTGTATCACTACCGAAGGAATTGGTCACGACAAGCGCCACGTCGTAAATACCGTCCGCGGAGTACGTATGCAGCGGATCCTGCTCAGTGCTGGTGGTGCCATCCCCGAAGGACCATTCCCACGCCGTGGGCTGGAACTGCGAAGCGTCGGTGAACTGCACGGTGCCGGTGCAGGTGAACGCCGTGTTGGCGGTGAAGTCAGCCACGGGCGGTGCGGTGTCCGGTATCCAGGAGAAGCGCAGGTCCGGGCGCTGGTCGCTGGTGATCAGGTTGCCGCCGTTGAAGGTGCACACGTTGGGGTTGGGCGTGGCCCGATAGGTCACGCTTGTGAACCCGGTCGCGGTGCGGTACATCCCGCTGTTCGCCGATGCCGAACCGTTGGAGAAACAGGTCTCCACCAGTACGTTGCTCACCCCGTCCCACGCGAACGGCGCGATGAACGGATGGATGTTCCACCCGGGCTGGGCCGTGTGGTCCTGCGGCCCC
>CAZUNW010000061.1:8619-11687 GCA_964621425.1 uncultured Chryseobacterium sp.
GGTCATTACGGTGGCGGTCGTGCTGCCGATCCGCACCGTGAAGTCCTGCAGCACCGTGGGCGAGGCCACCTCCACATGGAAGGCCAGCGCTACAAGGTCCCCTGCGCCCATGCCGGCGGCCACCAGCTCGCTGGCCCTGACCAGCAACTGGTGCCTGGAACCGTTGGCCAGGTTGCCGTAAGGCGCGGGGTATTGGTTGTCCGCGTTGAAGACGGTGCTGTCGCCCAGGTCGATGTCGATCTGGCCGGCAACGGGTGCTGTGGCGAGCAGTAGCAGGAGGCAGGCCCAGGGATGGAGCGAACGGAGCATGTAGGGGTGCGGCATGGGTGGTGAAAGGTAGCCTTTCAGGGGCGGTGGAGGGAGGCTCACTCCCCTCATTCCGAAGGGGTTCCGATGCGCTCCGGCCGTTGGTCGCAACTTTTCGCCACCCCGTCCGTATGTCAAGGACGTTCACCGAACAACCAGCGGCGCATGGCATGCCATCATTCCTGCGTGGAAGAGGTGCGCGGCCAGTTGCTGGCCCGCGGTAGCGGCTCCGTGCTCTGGGAGTTCACCGGCCTGCTCACCCGGCAGGAATTGGAAACGGCGCTTTTCCGTGTGGAAGCCCTGTGCATGGCCGCCAACGAAGCGTTGCCGGTGCGCAAGCGGGTGGTGAGCGTGTTGGTGGAGGGATTGGAGAACATCCTGCACCACAGCGGCCGTGAGCAGGTGGCGTTCGGCAGTGTGTTGGTGGCCTGCACAGGTGACAGCTACCGCATTGTGCTCGTCAACCAGCTTGACCCAGCGTCCGCGGCGCTGCTGCAGCATCGGATCCATGTGCTCAATACGATGCACGCCGTGCTGCTGAAGGAGCATTACCTCGAGCTCCTTACCAACGGAAGGCGTTCAGCGAAAGGAGGGGCCGGACTGGGCCTGCTCATCATGGCACGCCTCAGTAGCAGACCCATGCGGGTGAGCGTGACCTGCACCGGTACGGACAAAGCCCTGCTCTGCCTCGACCTGGCAGTGGCGCGGGTGGCGTGACGCATTATCCATCCAGGGCGGCGTAGTCGGCAAGGTGCGCGTACCGCGGAGTAAGCCGCCCGCCGTGCACGATGGTGGCCCGTTCGATCATGCCGCTCCCGTCCATGCCCAGGAGGGCGGGCAGCACGCGGTCCACCAGGTCGCTGGCGAAGGCCTCCGAGGCATCGCGCGGAAGCGCGCAGGGCAGGTTGTCCACCGCCATCACCCCGATGCTGCCCGCCGCTCCGAACGCCACCTCGCCGCCCGTGTCCGGGGAATATCCGTAGAAGGGCTCGTCAATGGTGCTGGATCGCAGGGTGCAGTCGATGGGCCCGTCGATGTCGCAACTCACGTCGGCCACGAGCTGGAGCGCAAGCTCTGATGAACGCAGGTCCGCATGGGTGAGCATCTTCGGACCGCGAGGGTCCCAGAAGTGGCAGGCCAGATAAACGTTTGCATGGCGCAGGTGGTCTACAAGCCGCGCACAATGCCCTGTCGGATCCCGGTGGAACGCCTTTCGGTCGAAAGGCGCGCCGTCCACGCGTGCATAGAGGTCGCCCGTGCCGAGCAGGGTCACCGAGGGGCCCGCTCCGCGGCCGACCAGCAGGTCGGCGGGGGCGATGCGGCGCAGGCCTGCGGCCTCCAGCAGTTCCAAGGCTCCCTGCCCCACGCGACCGGATCCGGTCATCACCACGCGCAAATCGCCGGCATCCACCAGTTTGCGCAATTCCACATGCAGTTCGGCCAGGTCGTGGCACGTATCGGCCGCCTTCATGGGCGCCCCGCCGCGCAGCAGGTTCCAGCCGCGCAATGCGTTGTAGGCGCCCACCACGCCCGCCCAGTGGCCGAATGCCAGCACCCGCTCGCCGGCAGCGTCCGTCAGCAGCTCATGGTCGATCAGGGTGATGCCCTTGCGTACCACGGCCTGCATCAGCTTGCGGTTGTGGGCCTGCTTCTTCACGGTGTGGCTGAAAAAGAGGTAGCGCCTGCCCTCCAGCAGGTGTTCTTCCGGCACCTCCTTCACACCGATAAGCAGGTCACGGTCGCCCAGGTCGTCGGAGAGGCGAATGCCTGCCGCACGGTATTCCCCATCGCTGAAGGCGCGAACGGAGCTTGGCTCCACCGCCAGGTCCAGGGTGGGATGGGCCGCCAGGGCGCGCTTTGCCGCTGACGGTGTCAGTGCGACCCGCCTGTCCACGGGCACCTTCCGTTCCCGGATGATGCCGATCCTGCGTAATTGCTCGCTCATGCCTGCGTCGGAACGGCGGCAAATGTAGACGCTTCGTCAGGCCGGGTGCCCGTGTGGGGACGGATCGGCGGATGCACGGCCTCCGGCATGCGATTCGCAGGGAACGGGCGTATTATTGTACGTTGTTCTTTGGACCTTTTTGGGGCCGACCTGGTTTTGACAGCGGCTGGGTGGTGTGTGTAAGCAGGTCGAGCGTGAGGTGCGGCTCGTTATCCCAGTGCCTCAACGCCATAACTGGCGAAGTCGACTACGCGCTCGCAGCCTAATGGCCTCAGGCCAATGGCTTTATCCACGTGAACAACAGTAGCGTGGACGAGTGCCCCTCGGGGAGGCCCGTCCTTCTCCTTTCCGGCCAAGGGGTATCATCATGAAGGGCTGGCCCGCGCTGTGGTCCGGTGCGCGGGTGAGAAACAGGACCTAAGCCTTCACTGGGGTGCCCTTCCCCAGGTGCAGGTCGAAAACCAATGAAGCGGCTGAACCTGGAGAAAGCACATGTCACGGTCGTTTGGACGAGGGTTCGAATCCCTCCGGCTCCACAACCCCATCGCGGTATCGCGCGGGCCCGTGCCTTGGCATGGGCCCGCGTCAAGGCGCGGCACCAGCTTCGCGTATGACCACGCCCCGCGCTTTGAGCGAACCGCTCAAGCCGGTCAGCGCCCCCGCCCGGCTCGCATCAGGGCCCAGCTCACCACCGTGCCTGCGAGCCCGGATGCCACGGCCAGCAGCACCGCGCCCACCAGGTATTGCATCATGTTCCAGTGAATGGCCTCCAGTGTGAGGTCGGACATGCTGTCGATGTGCACCTTCCCATCGCCCA
>CAZUNW010000062.1:0-10713 GCA_964621425.1 uncultured Chryseobacterium sp.
TGGCGTCGGTGTAGCTGTAGGTGATGGTGTGGGTACCCGCACCGGCGGCGGCCGGATCGAAGGTGCCTGCGCTCACGCCCGCACCGCTGTAGGTGCCACCGGAGGGGCTGGCACCGCTAAGCGCAAAGGCCCCACTGCTGGTGCACAGGCCGCTGATGTTGCCCGGACAGGTCACCACGGGGGTGTTCACCGTGATGCCCACGGACCCCTGGCTGCTGCAGCCGTTGCTCCCGGTAACGGTCACCGTGTAGCTGGTCGTTGAGGTGAGCCCGGAGGCAACCGGGTTGCTGATGGTGGCGCTGCTCAGGCCGGTGGCGGGGCTCCATGCGTAGGTGTTGCCGCAGCCGAACGCCGTCGAGGTGAAGGTCTGCCCACCGCCCAACGACCCGCTCACGATCGTGTTCCCATTGCAGGTGGCCGAGTAGTTGGCCGAATTGTCATTGAAGCTGCCCTGCGTTTCCACGAAGAGGGTGAAGGGGCCGTTGATGGGGTTGTTCAGCGTGAACGGATTGGTGGTGGCCGTACCGAAGGGACCGCCGCTCAACACCACGCTGTTGGACGCGTCACGCAACTGGAAGGACACTTCGTCCAGGTAGCTGCTGCCGGAGATGGTCACCACGATGCTTGGGACGGGCGCCGAGGAGACCGCCAGCTGGCTTGTACCGCCGGAACAGATGGTGGACGGAGTGGCCGTCACGCTGCTGATCACGGGGCTGGTGTTCACCGTCACCGTGGCGCTCGCGCAGGCCGTGGAATTGCATGTGCCGATGTAGCGCACATAATAGGTCGTGGTGGTGGATGGGCTGACCGTGATGGAATTGCCCGTGCCCGCCAGGGTGCCTCCGCAGGAGCCGCTATACCACTTTGCAACACCTCCGAGGCCCGGGTTGCCTCCGGTTACGGTCAGTGTGGTGCTTGCGCCCGGGCAGATGCGCGTGTTGCCGCTAATGCCGGTGGGGTCGACCGAGGTGCCCGATGTGGACGATACGCTCACCTGGAGGTTACCTGTGGGGGAGGTGGCTCCGTAGCTGCCTGCGCTTATGTAGTAGGTGGTGCCTGTCACCGCCGTCCACGAGACGCTTGCCTGCGTGCCGCCACAGGATGGGCCCGCATCATCGTTGCAGGCCACCTGCGTGAAGGAGCCGCATGTGCCCGTGAATACGGCGATCTCCGAGTCGAAGTTGGTACCGGCCCCGCAGGTGCTGGCGGTCATTGTGCCGCAGATGCCCGTTACGGTCCACCACACGTTCTTGAAGGGGCCGGAGCAGGTGGAGGTGGTGAAGTCGTCCGTTGCCAGGGCGGTGTTGATCACCGCGCTCGTGTAGGGCAGCGACGGGATCGCGATGGCGCTGGCGCATGCATCGTTGCCCGGGCCTCCCGCGGCCGTGGTGAAGCTCCAGTTCGTGCAGCCGCTCGCTGCGCCCGTTGCGTTGCGCGGCACGATGCGCCAGTAGTAGGTGGTTGACCCCGTCAGTGCGCCCGTGGCGTAGCTGGTGCCGGCCTGGTTGCTGCTCACCAGGGTGGGTGCGGGGTTGGTGGTGCCGAAGTACACGTCATAACCGGTGGCGCTGCTCACAGCGGGCCAGCTTAGTGTGGTGCCGCTGGCGTCGATACCTGTTGCCCCGTTGGTGGGTGCCGTGGGCGATGCGGCACAAGCAGGGGGAGCAGCCACGCTCCATTGCAGGGTGAAGGTGCCCGCACCGCCTGCCGTGAAGGCATCCTGCACGTACCACACGCGCTGGGTCGCGCCCGTGGTGTTCGTCCACGTGGTCTGGGCCAGGGCATCGTTGTCCCAGCAGTTGATGGTCGTTGTTCCAGGGCATGTGGCCCCGTAGCCCACATACTCCCATTCGTCGTAGGAGTTGGTGCTCTCCCCGATGGTCAGTGTCGAGCCGTTCGGCACGTCGAGGTAGAAAATGCGGTCAGGGGCGCCGGTCCGACATACGGAGACGTCATTTGCGTATCCGACCGTGGTGGCGCTGTAGGGGCTCGTGAGGCTGGCCAGGTTCTGGGCGTTGGCACAATTCTCTCCGGCAAGGGCGACCGGGGTCGTGTTGGTGATGGTGGTGGTCATCGATACGGCCGCCACTCCGCACGATGCATTGGTGTTGTAGTGGATGAAATAGGTGCCGCCCGCGGTGGCCGTCCAGTTCAGCGGGGTGGTGCCAGATGCCACCAGCGTGCCGTTGAAGGTGCCCGAGCGCACCGTGATGAACGTGCCGGCGATGCTGCCGGTGGACTGGAAGGTGTTCCCGGCGGTAGCCGAGTTCATCTGGTTGTACTCCGATTGGTACTGTACGGTGGTGATGGTGTACGCCCCCGCGCCAGGTGCCGGTGCCGTGAAGGCCGCGCCCGGGTAGAAGGTCGAGTTCGTACAGGCGGCCGCCGTGGTGGTGAATGTGGCGCTACCGGCCCAGCTGCTCTTTCCCGTGCCGCAGTTGGAGCGCACCCAGAAGTAGTAGGTCGTGCTGGGTGTCAGGCCCGTGAGGCCGGCGGAGACCACCCCCGCGGCCGTTGTTCCGGTGGCGGCAGTGCCCGCGGTGGGTGCCACCGACGAGGTGGACCGATAGTAATCATAGCCCGAGGAGGGTGCGGGCGAGGCCGCCGTCCAGGCGATGTTGGCTGTTGTGGCGGTCACGGTGTTCGAGGTCAGGGACGATGGCGCATTGCAGACCGGTGTTGTGTTCGTGATCGCCGAGTTCAGGCACGTGCTTGCCGTGCCGCACGACGAGTTCGTGTTGTAGTGGATGAAGTAGGTGCCGCCCGCGGTGGCCGTCCAGTTGTGCGGGGTGGTGCCTGCGGAAACGAGGGCGCCATTGTAGGTTCCGGCCCGCACCGTGATGTAAGTGCCGGCGATGCTGCCCGTGGAGGTGAACGTGTGCCCGGCGGTTGCACCGTTCATCTGGTTGTATTCAGTCTGGTAGTTGCAAACGGCGATGGTATAGGCACCCGCACCTGGGGCTGGTGCCGTGAACGGAGTGGTGGGGTAAAACGTGGTGTTCGTGCAACCTGTGGGCGCTGCGGCACGCGATACGGCGAGCGTATGGCAGGTTGCGTCCGTCCCGCATGCGGCGCTGGTGTGCACGATCTGGGCGTAGGTGCCCGCGCTGGTGGATGTCCAGGTGAGCGGGGATGCGCCCTGGGCGACCAGGGTGCCCGTGCCGCTGGTGAGGCGGATGGTGATGTAGTTGCCTGTGCCTCCGGTGCCGGTCGATGTGTATTGTGTTCCTGCGGCTACGCTCGTGATGGTGGAATGCTCTCCGGCATAAGCGCACGTGGTGAGCGTCACCGAAGCGCCGGCGGCCGGTGCCGCACCCGTGCCATAGGGTGATGCGCTGGTGCACTGCGCTGCCGCCGGCGTGGCGGCGACGAGCCAGGTGCAGGCCGCGGCGAAAGCGGCGCGGATCCACGAACGTTGGGTGATGGAGCTCCGTTCACCCGCTGTCGAGGACTTGATCGTCTTCGACCGAAGGAGGGGTAGTGCGTTCCGCATGCGCTGTATTTGCTCGTTATTTTACCGTTCTGCCGCTAATTCACTGCCGGGCCGCTTTTGGGCAGGATGACCTGTTCTTGAGCCCTGTACGAGCAATGTATCGGGGTGGGAAATACGAAGCAAGGGGTCTGTTGATAACTTGTGGATCTTGGTGTAAAACATACAGGGCCGGGCTTCGTATAAGCCGGGCCCAAAGCAGGCGGCCCCGGCATCCCGGAGGGGGATCCGGGGCCGGGGCCGCTTTCGCAGGGGGGTTGGTCAGCGCTGCACCACGAGGCGCTCTGTGAAGGTGAGGTCACCGGCGGTGACGGACACCAGGTAGAGGCCTGTGGCCAGGTCTTGTTGGAGCGCGATGGCGTTGTACTGCAGTTCGCCATCCTGCACGGGCAGGGTGGCCGTGCGCACGCGCTTGCCGTACTGGTCAAAGAGGTCGATCGTCACCACTTGCACCGTGGCGTCGATGTGCGTGAGGCGCACGAAGAGCTGGTCACCGCGGTTGGGGTTGGGCCACATGCCGAACTCGGCGGCGGGCTCGTTGGAGGCGGTGATCATGCCGCGGCCACCGTCCTGGCCGGGCACAGGGGCCGTGCTCATCGGGCCGGCGCTGCCCCAGGGGCACCAGCTGGCGCCGTTGTTGAAGCTCACACGCACCCGGACGCTGTAGGTCTTGCCGTACTGCAGGGGTGAGGTGTTCCAGATGGTGAGCAGGAGGGCGTTGCTGCTGGTGCTGATGCGGCGCAGGTAGGTGCTGTTCACGTCATCGAATTCCCACTGGTAGCTCACGGCGCCGGCCACAGCTTGGGCGTACAGGGTGCGCGTACCATTGAGCAGCACGTTGGTGAGGCCCCAGGAGTGCTGGTTCAGGTTTGGGGCGTTCACCAGCTGGGTGGTGCTGCAGTTGTTACCCGAGGAGAGGCGCAGGCGGCAGGCCGGGCCGAAGGCGCTGTAAACACCATTCACCACGCTGCGCACCCGCACGTTGAGCAGCTGGTTCTGGGGCAGGGGCATGGTCGTCAGGCTGTTCAGGCGCAGGAAGCTGCAACGACCAGGGCCGGACGGGAAGGAGGGGTTGCTGGTGGAGTGAGCCATCAGCACGCGGCGGCTGTATCCGCCATCGGGGTTGAAGAACCAGAACTGGTAGCCATCATCGCTCTGGTTGCCCACACCGTGCTGGGCGCTTACGGCAGGGTTCACTTCGGCCGCGATGAAGTCGCTCGTGGGTACGTTCTCGAGGTCGCAACGGGACGGCTCCAGGCGGTCGGTGCCCAGGGGCAGGCAGAAGCCGCCGTTGTTGGCCACCTGGCTCACCATGCCGAACGCGCCGTCGTTGGCGTTGTCGATGATGCGCTGGCTGGCGGCATCGCGCAGCACGTACCCGCCTGTGGTCATGCCGTCACCGAAGCTGTCCATTACGCGCAGCTCATAGCAGCCGTCGGGTAGCATGCAGTTGATGGTCACGGTGGTGTTGCTGGCATAGCCTGCGCCGCTGCACAGCGCCGCGCCGCCGCCCTGGGGGATGATCTCCCAGCTGGTCTGGCTGCCGTTGGCATCGGTGTTCAGGATGAGTCCCACGTTCTGTGCGGCCGGTGTGCCGGCGCAGCCGCAATTGGACGTGTACACATCGTTGGTCGTGTTGGGGTCCCCGTCGTTGCAGGGCGTTCCCGGCAGCGCGCTGCCACCCGGGACACCGGCGCAATCCAGCGGGGTGCCTGCGCACTGGCAGTTGGCGTTCACCACGTCGTTGCCCGTGAAGGGGTCGTTGTCGTTGCACACCGTGCCGGGTTCCGCCTGGCCGCAGCCGCAGCTGCCCGGGCTGGTCTTGTTGGGGTCGCCGGGGCACTGGTCGTTGCAATCCTGCGTGCCGTCACCGTCGGTATCCACGTCCGCAATGCCGCAGCCGCATGCGCCCGGAGCCACCTTGTTCGGGTCGTTCGGGCAGGCATCCAGGCAGTCCATCACGGAGTCGCCATCGCTGTCCACATCGGCATTGCCGCAGCCGCACACGCCCTCCCAGGTCTTGTTGGGGTCATTGGGGCAGCCGTCTTCGCAGTCGGCGGTGCCGTCGTTGTCGGTGTCGGTGTCAGGCGTTCCGCAGCCGCAGGTGCCGGGGCTGGTCTTGCTGGCGTCATTGGGGCAGCCGTCGTTGCAGTCGGCGGTGCCGTCGCTGTCGGTGTCGGTGTCAGGCGTTCCGCAGCCGCAGGTGCCGGGGTTGGTCTTGTTGGCGTCGCTGGGGCAGCCGTCGTTGCTGTTGGCCACATAACCCTGTGGTTGCGCGCAGCTGCTCACGGTGGTGGCCGGGTCGCCGGAGCCATCGTTGTCCGCATCCGCATACCAGGTGGTGGGGGCCGTCACCGTGATGGTCCGCGTGGCGGTTGCGTTGCCGCAACCTCCGGTGCCGCTGACCGTGTATGTGATGGTCGCCGTACCGGCGCCAGCGCCGGTCACCACGCCGCTGGCGTTCACGGTGGCCACGGCGCTGTTGGAAGTGGTGTAGGAGCCCGTGGCGCTGTTCCCCGTCACCGTGAAGGTGGAGGTTCCGCCCACGCAGATGCCTTGGTTACCGCTGAGGGTGCCCGCGTTGGGGGGCGCTGTGGCCGTGACGCTCACCGATGCGGAGGCCGTGCATCCCAAGTCGTTGTCCGTGGCGGTCACGGTGTATTGGGTGCTTTCGTTCACCACGACCCCGGTGGGGTCCTCGTTGGTGGAGTTGAAGCCAGCGGGGCTGGCGCTCCATGCGTAGCTGATGCCGCCCGGGTACACGATCTCCAGGGTCCACGCCGTGAGCGTACCCAGGTCATCGGCCTGGTCATCCAGCGCCACAAGCGTCCAGGTGCCGTTGGGGCTGCCCGTGAGGGTGCTGAACAGCGTTTCAGGGCGGTAGCTGCCGGTGAAGGTGGTGTTGGCCGTGATGCCGCCAATGGCGGTGGTTGCCGCATCCGCCAGCGTTACGCCGTTGAAGCCGTCACCGCTGCCACCTTGGTCGGTGCACAGCTTGATGGATTGGCCGGCCACGCCGGTCTTGGCATCGGTACCGTTGGCGGTGTTGCTCAGGCTTCCGCCCGGGCGCACCAGGTACAGTTCCAGGTCGGAGCTCCAGGTGTGGGGGATGGTGAGGCCCGTGATGCGTACGGTGACGCCCGCACCCAGGTTGGGCAGCCCGCTCACGCTCACCGTGGAACTGATGCCCGTGGTGGAGTTGTCCGGGATGGCCGTGGCCGTGGTGTTGGCGGCGAAGGCGGTGATCGTGTTGCTGGCCGTGGCGGAGAGGTCAACGGTGTTGCCTGCGCATACGTTGGCCGAGGAGGCCGCGGCGCTCACCGCGGGTTGGGTGCCGAAGTTGATGACCTGTGGCGCGGAGGAACTGCTGCATCCGTTGCTGGTCACCACCACGGTGTACGACCCGCTGGCGGTGGCATTGTAGCTGGAGCCGCTGGCCCCTGCGATGGTCACGCCGTTCCTGCGCCATTGGTAGGAGGGGGAGGTGGCGGTGGTGCTCGCGTTGAGCTGCTTGCTGGTCGCGGGGGCGCACACGGTGGCTGAGCCGCTGATGGTGATGCCGGCATCGGGCAAGGCGTTCACCGCGATCTCCACGGCGTTGCTGTTGGCCGATGCTCCGCCATTGGAGCATACCGTGCGCACCCGGTAGAAGGTGGTGGTGGTGATGGTGCCGGGGTTGAAGGTCGTGCTGGTGCCGGCGCTGCCCACGTTGCTGTAGGTGCCGTTGAGGGTGCTGCTGGATTGCAGCTGGTAGGTGAGACCCAGTCCCGAGCTGCCCGGGGAGAACGTCAGCGCGGGCGAACCGCTGGTGCAGAAGCTGGTGGTGGCGGCGCTCAAGGTGCCTGCCGCCGGCGTTCCGGAGCAGGTCTGGGGGCGGAGGGCGATGAGCATGGAGCCCGACCGGCTGGAGCCGCTCAGGTCCGTTGTGCCGCTGCCAGTGGAGCCGGCGGTGCCGTCGGTGGCCCACGCCATGCCCACAGCGGCGTCCTGCCCGTCCGTGGTCAGGAAGTCCGCGATCTCGGTCAGTCCGCCCAGGTTGGTCGCATTCCAGTTGGAGAAGGACCGGTCGTTCTCAACGAGGCTGAGCATCACGACCGCCGCGTTGTTGGTGGCCGTGGTGATGCTGGGTGCCGTGCCGGTTGATGCGTTCGTGATGTTCAAGGTGCCCGGGTCAAGGTCAAAGGGGCCGCCGGCGGCGCCGCTCTGGTTCACACCCCCCGTGCCGTTCACGCCAGAGAAGGCGACGATGCTGCCGAGTCCGCCTACACTGTTGGGCACCGTGAAGGTGTAGCTGGCTGGCTCACTGCCGCCCGCCACCTTGTACATCACGCTCCCATACCAGCGGTTGCTGTTGTTGCTGTGCAGTTGCTGCCCATCCACAACGGTCCATCCGCTTGCACTTGGGTTGCTGTAGCCGGCTGAGGAGTTGTTCGTCCATGCCAGGCCCACGAGCATCACATCGCCGGACACCACCCCAGTGGGTTTGTTGATCGAAATGGAAGTGGAGGTGCTGCTCGCCGAGGTCGAACTGCCGCGCTGGGCGATCTGCGCGTGGCCGATCTGGGCCACCAGGAGCATCAGGAGCGCCAGGCTCCATGACATCCAGGTGCGGATCGGTGTGGCGGTTCGGCGGTGCGCTGCGGGGGAGGGCTGTGTCATGTTCAGTTGCACGGGTCGTTCGATTTGGTTTCGCTTCCGGCGTGTGGCCGGTTGTCCAAGCGGTCCGCGGGTCGAACGGGGAGTGCGGCTGATCTGCCTATGAAACCATCATTTTTATCGATGAATATTCTATTTTCTTCGACGAAGATACACCCTCTGCTTTCGGGTGTCAAGGGTGGCGATGAATTTTCCGGCGGCGTACGGGGTGGAATGACAAAGCCCCCGGCCAATGGCCGGGGGCTTCGCTTACGGGGTTGTTCCGCTTACAAGATGATCAGGCGCTGGACCAGCTCGGAGGTCCCCGTGCGCATGGTCACCAGGTAGGTGCCGCTGGTGAGGCGGTGGTTCAGCGGCAGGATGTACCGCACGGATCCGCTGGTCACCGGCACCTGCACCTTGAGCAGGATGCGCCCATTGAGGCTGCTCACCAGCAGGTCCACGTTCACCAGGTCGCGGGGCAGGCCATCGGCCAGCACGTTCACCACATCGCCGCGGTTGGGGTTGGGCCACAGGCGGAGGCCGTTGTCCAAGGTGGACACCTGGGGGATCATGTCGCGGCCATCTCCCTGGCCGGGCGCCACAGCGGCCGTGCTGATGGTGCAGGTGTTGCCCCAGGGGCACCAGTTGGCACCGTTGTCGTAGCTCACGCGGACACGCACATCGTAGGTGGTGCCGTACTGCAGGGGCAGGGTGGCCCACTCGGTGAGCAGGAGGGCGCTGCCTTCGCTGCTGATCTGGCGCACGTAGGCGCTGTTCTGGTCGGCGAACTCCCACTGGTACACCGAGGTGTTCGAGATGTACTCGGTGTAGAGGTGCTGCGATCCATCGAGCACCACGTCGGTGATGCCGCAGGAGTGGTTCGGGCTGGTGAGGTCATCCACGAGCTGGGTGGTGGGGCACTGGGTGAGCAGGTCGATCCGCAGGCGGCAGGCTGGGCCGAAGGCACCGTACACGCTGTTCACCATGGTGCGCACCCGCACGTTGAGGGTCATGTTGTGGGGCAGGGGCGAGGTGATCACGTCGCTGAGGCGCAGGTGGCTGGCGCGGGCGGCACCCCAGGGGAAGAGGTAGCTGCTGTTGGCGTGCGTCACCAGTACGCGGCGGCTGTAGGAGCCGTTGGGGTCGAAGAACCAGAACTGGTAGCCATCGTTCGTCTGGTCGCCCACGCCGAATTGGGCGCTCACGGCCTCGTTCTCCTCGGCGGCGATCCAGTCGGTGGGCAGCAGGTTCTCCAGGTCGCAGCGGCTGGCACGCAGGCGGTCGCTGCCCAGCGGCAGGCAGAAGCCCCCGTTGTTCGCGATCTGGCTCACCGCGCCGAAGTTGCCGGCCACGGTGTTGTCGATGATGCGCTCGCCGTTGCCATCGCGCAGCACGTAGCCGCCGGTGGCCATCCCGTCGCCGAAGCTGTCAAGCACGCGCAGTTCGTAGCAGCCGTCAGGCAGGGTGCAGTTGGCCACCACGGTGGTGTTGTTGGCATAGCCACCGCCGCTGCACAGGGTCGCGCCACCACCCTGGGGGATGATCTCCCAGCGGGTCTGGACGCCGAAGGCATCGGTGGTGATGGTGAGGCCCACGGTATGGTTGGTGGGGGTGCCCATGCAGCCGCAGTTGGCGGTGTACACGTCGTTGATGGTGCCGGCATTGCCGTCATCACACGGGGTGCCCGGCAGGGCGGCACCGCCCGGCACACCGGCGCAGTCCAGGGCCTGGCCCACGCACTGGCAGCTGGCGTTCACCACGTCATTCCCGGTGTTGGGGTTGCCATCATCGCAGGCCATGCCGGGTTCGGCCTGGCCGCAGCCGCAGCTGCCCGCGCTCGTCTTGTTGGGGTCGTTCGGGCACTGATCGTTGCAGTCCACGGTGCCATCGCCGTCAGTGTCGCTGTCGGCCACGCCGCAGCCGCACTCACCGGGCGCGATCTTGTTGGGGTCGGAGGGGCAGCCGTCCAGGCAGTCCATCACGGTGTCGCCATCGCCGTCCACATCGGGCACGCCGCAGCCGCACACGCCCTCCCAGGTCTTGCCCGGGTCATTGGGGCATCCGTCCTCCAGGTCACAGGTGCCGTCGGCATCGGTGTCGGCGTAGATGCCGCCGCAGCTGCAGGAGCCCTCCACCACGTCCACTTTCACCTGGGCCGTGCTCACGAAAGCGCAGCCCGCGGTGGTGCCGGTCACGGTGTAGATGATCGTATCGGTCGGCGTGGAGGTCACGGTGGACCCGGTGGTGGTGTTCAGGTCGGTGGCAGGCGACCAGGTGTAGCTGCCGGCACCATTGGCCGTCAGTTCAACGCTGTTGCCTTCGCACACCGTCGCGGCGGCGGGCGTGAGCACCAGGTTCGGGGTGCAGGGGCTCCACATGTAGGTCTGGCCGAGCGACCAGCCTTTGCCGGGAGCGGTGTTGGTGTAGCGCACCGTGCTGGTGGCGGCGGTGCCGGGTAGGCTGCTGCCCCAGTTCTCGGCGCCCGTGCCCCCCATGCGGTTGTCCACGTTCACCGTGGACATGGTGTTGGGACCGCGCAGGCCCACCTGGGGCTGGAAGGCGGTGGAGGAGGCCGGCGCCGACGC
>CAZUNW010000062.1:10723-11555 GCA_964621425.1 uncultured Chryseobacterium sp.
CGGTGGACGCCGCAGCAGTAGACATGCTGCCGTACACCATCAGGATGGCGTTCGTCACCGTGTTCAGGCGGATCTGGAAGTTGAAGTTCTCCGACAGGTTCTGGCGGCGCACATTCTTCCATTGGATCACCACTTCATCGCCCACCTGCTCCCAACGCACTGTGCGGATCACCCAGTTGGTGTGGCGGTTCTCAATGTCGGCACCGAAGGCGCTGATGGCCCCGGCATATGCCTCCCCGCTGCTCAGCGGCCTGAAGTTCGTGCCCGTCGGGGCCGAACCGAAGGTGATGAAGCCGTTCGCCGACACGTACATCTCCGTGTACACGGTACCGGCGAAATTGAATGCCGGGATGGTCTGGGCGGTCGACACCTGGTTATCGAACACGCCGTTCGTGCCACCCCACAGGAGGGTCCCACCCGTGATCTCGGTGTAGGTGCCCGGGGACTGGCTGAAGGTGTAGCTCGTGGCCACTTGGGCGGCCAGGTTGCCCATTGCGCCGACCATCAGGGCGATGGCCAGCACCATCCTGCGAACGGGACGGAGCGCTTGACTGAGGTTGGAGGAGGATGAACGTGCCATTGTGCTGGCGGTTTTTGGTTGGCCGGTCGGGATTGATCCGGCCGCGGACAGGGTTAAGAGTCGATGCTTTCTACGCCGCCCCCCCTGCCGGGGTTACACCCCATCCCCTTCTTTTCGCCCCGGAACGAAGAAACCCCGGCCATCGGCCGGGGCTTCCCCTGATCAAAGAGCACCCTCCTTACTTGCTGATCACCAGGCGTTCTGTGAAGATGCGGTCGCCCGCGGTGATGGTCACCAGGTACATGCCGGGGG
>CAZUNW010000063.1:0-10187 GCA_964621425.1 uncultured Chryseobacterium sp.
TGTGGCACTGAGGCCCGCCCTCATACGGTGGGTATGCCGTGCAATTTGCACAGCCAGCCGAGGTGTCCGATGTGGCTGCCCTCGTGGCGGATGGCGTGCATCACCACGTCGCGCAGCTGCTCCTTGCCCCCCAATTGAAGCCCCGTGGGGTTGGGGCGGGACAGCGCCTCGTCCGTGAGCGTGGCCACGTGCGCAACGGCCTGCCGGTGCACCTCGTGGAACATGTGCATCACCTCCTCCACATGGGGCCGCTCGCCGTCTGGGGCACCATGTGCGCCGAGCGTGTAGTGCTTGGCCCAGCTGAACTTGATCACCGGACCTCCGGTGCTGCGGAGCAGCAGACCGTTCTCACTGGTGGCCAGGTGTGCCACAAGCCAGAAGGCTGAGTTCAGCGTGGTGCCCTCGCAGGTGAAGCGCTTGTGGATCAGGCTCCGGCTCCCATCCGCATCGGCCGCCATCAACCGGCCCAGGTAATACATCGTGTATTCCCGGGTGCGGTCCATCAGGGTGGCCAGCAGGTGCGCTTCGTTGGTCATGCGGCAATGTAGCAACGCAGCTGCCAGCGTGCCACGGGGTCGGCGGTACATTTGCATCATGTCCGGCAACACCTTTGGGGAGCTCTTCCGCCTCACCACCTTCGGTGCCAGCCACGATGGTGCATTGGGAGGGGTGCTCGATGGCTGCCCGGCAGGCCTCCGTCTGGATGCGGCTGCCCTTCAGGCCGAACTTGGCAGGCGGCGTCCCGGAAGCACACCACTGGGAACACCCCGGCGGGAGGAGGACCACGTGGAACTGCTGAGCGGCCTGCTGGACGGGATCACCCTGGGCACGCCCATCGGCTTCGTGATCCGCAACACCGACGCACGCCCCTCCGATTACGACCACCTGAAGGACGCTTACCGGCCGGGGCACGCCGACCTGGCTTGGGAGCAGAAGTACGGCCTGCGCGACCACCGCGGCGGTGGCCGCAGCAGCGCACGGGAGACCGCCTGCCGCGTGGTGGGCGGGGGCATCGCCCGCCAGTTGCTCGCCTTCGCCGGCGTGCGCGTGCAGGCGTGGGTCGCACAGGTGGGTCATGTGCATGCGCCGGAAACAAGGGGAATGCCCGATGCGGATGCGGTCTGGTCCAGCCCAGTGCGCTGTCCCGACCCTGCGGCCGCCGCGGCCATGGCGGACCTGATCGATGAAGTACGCGCTGCGGGCGACACCGTGGGGGGGCGTGTGGCCTGCTGCATCACCGGCACGCCGCCAGGCCTTGGAGAACCGGTGTTCGACAAGCTGCACGCCGACCTCGGCAAGGCGATGCTGGGCATCAATGCGGTGAAGGGCTTCCAGGTGGGAAGCGGTTTCGCCGCTTGCGCCATGCGCGGTTCGGTACACAACGATCTGCTGCTGCCCGATGGCTCCGGCGGCATCCGCGGCGCCACCAACCATGGCGGCGGTGTGCAGGGCGGCATCAGCACGGGCGCGGACATCCTTTTCGAGGTGGCCTTCAAGCCGCCGGCCACCTTGATGCGCGCCCAGGCCACGGTGGACCGGTCCGGGCGCCCCGTGGTACTCGATGGCCGCGGACGGCATGATCCCTGCGTGGTGCCCCGGGCGGTGCCCATTGTGGAGGCCATGGCCTGCCTGGTGCTGGCGGATCACCTCCTTCGGCAGCGCAGCGCACGGCTCTGAGCGGCCTCCGTCCACGATCCCTGTTGGCAACCGGCGCCCTGCGTCAGGCACGCCCCCCCCTCCGTCGCATGATCTTTGCACCACTGATCCCCTCCCCATGGCCAGGTGGCTGAAAATCGTGTTGATCTCCACGGGTGCGCTGCTGGGCATCCTCGTGGCCGCGGTTGTCCTTGTGCCCCTGCTCTTCACGGACCGCATCGAGGCCCAGGTGAAGGAGCAGGTGAATGCCGGGCTCAATGCCACGGTGGAATGGGGTGAATGGGACGTCACCCTGCTCCGGAGCTTTCCGCACCTCACGCTGGAGGTGTCCGGCATCAAGGTCTGCAACAAGGCGCCGTTCGAGGGTGTGTGCCTCGCGGAGATCGGGGAGCTTACCGCCACTGTTGACATACAGAGCCTTTTCGCCGACAAAGTGGACCTGGTATACATCGGGCTCTTGCGGCCCCGCATCCATGCCGTGGTGCGCAGCGATGGGCGTGCCAATTGGGATATCACCCTGCCGGATACGGCACGGGCTGTGGAGGTCGCCGACGAGGCCGGCGGATTCGCCCTGCACCTGCGCGGCTATTCCGTGGAGGACGGCCGGGTCACCTACGATGACAGCACCCTGGCCTTCCGGATGGACCTGCTCGGGCTGGACCACACCGGCACCGGCGACCTTGCCCTGGACCTGTTCACCCTCTCCACCGTCACCCATGTGGATACCGTGGATGTCCTGTTCGACGGGGTGCGTTACCTGCACCGGGCCGAGGCGGACATCACCGCTGACCTGGAGATGGACATGCCGAACATGCGCTTCACCTTCAAGGAGAACCTCGCGGTGATCAATCGCCTGGAGCTGGGCTTTGACGGCTGGCTGGCCATGCCGAAGGACGACATCGACATGGACATCACCTGGGCCCTGCGCAGGAACGAGATCGGGGCCCTCTTGTCGATGGTCCCTGCTGCCTTCGCGAGCGACCTGGATGGGGTGGACATGAGCGGGAAGGCCGCCTTTGGCGGTTCGGTGAAGGGTACCTATAACGACAGCCTCATGCCGGCTTTCGCACTTGATATCGCTGTCGAGAATGGCCGGTTCAAGTATCCGGACCTTCCGGGCAGCGTGGATGGCATCCAGGTGAAGGCCTCCGTGAGTTCCCCGCAGGGGCGCGACCTCGACGGCATGGTGGTGGATGTGCCTGTGTTCGCCTTGCGCCTTGAGGGCGAGCCGGTCAGCGCGCGCATGCGGCTTGAGCGTCCGGTCAGCGACCCGCGCATCGACCTGGCGGCGCAGGCCAGGCTCGATCTTTCCCGCCTGAAGCGTGTGGTGCCGCTGGAAAAGGGCGACGACCTCAACGGCAGGCTGGAGCTTGATGTGAAGGTGAAGGGCGCTGTGAGCGACATCGAGGCGCAACGTTTTGAGCGCTTCATGGCGGAGGGCCGTGTTCAGGTTTCAGGCATGACCTACCGGAGTGATTCCCTGCCCTGGCCCGTGGCCATCACCATCCTTGATCTCTCCCTGAGCCCCGCGGCCCTGGCCTTGAGCGCGTTCGATGGCAAGCTCGGCGGCAGCGATGTGCGCGCCAAGGGTCGCTTCGATAATTACCTGCTCTGGTGGCTCAAGGACAGCACCCTCACCGGCTCGTTCGATGTGGTCAGCACGCGCTTCGACCTGAACGAGCTGATGGGGCCGGAGGTGAGCGGTGCCGGCGATGCAGGTGCTGCGGACACGGCGGGCATGTCGGTGATCCAGGTGCCTGCGAACATCAACATGCGACTTGCGGCCGATGTGGCTGAGGTGCGTTACGACAACCTCACGTTGAAGGCCGTGAAGGGCGGGCTGCACATCCATGACCGGCGTGTTGAGCTCACCCGGCTCACCTTCGGGCTCTTCGACGGCACCGTGGGCCTGGAGGGAGCGTACAGCACCCCGCCGCACGGGCCCCCGGTGGCCGAGCTGCGGTATGAAATCCGCGACATGGACATCGAGCGCACGGTGCAGTATGTGGGCCTGGTGCAGCAGGTGGCCCCTATTGCCCGCACGTGCAAGGGCCGCTATACCACCACCCTCAGCATGCGTACGGAGCTGGACGCGGCGATGAGCCCGGTGCTCTCCTCCCTTGCGGGACAGGGCACCCTCACCACCCGCAATGTGCGCATCGACGGGTTCCAGCCATTGGTCGACCTGGCGAAGGCCCTCAAGGTGAAAGGCATTGAGAGCACCACGCTGCCCGCTGTGGACATGAGCTACGAGTTCCGCGAGGGACGCATGATCACCAAACCGTTCGATGTCACCATCGACCGGATCAAGG
Organism: uncultured Chryseobacterium sp.; assembly: GCA_964621425.1. Lineage (GTDB taxonomy): Bacteria > Bacteroidota > Bacteroidia > Flavobacteriales_F > PHOS-HE28 > PHOS-HE28. The sequence continues at coordinate 3,969 of CAZUNW010000063.1, forward strand.
CCAATGTGGGCGGAACCACGGCCTTCGCGGACCAGGCCATCGACTACGAGGTGAAGGCGAAGGTTCCCACGGACCTCTTCGGCGCGCAGGCCGGTCAGCTCGTTGCCGGATGGCTGGGCCAGGCGAACCAGGCCTTGGGCAGCAGCTTCAAGGTGCCGGATGAGCTGGCGGTGAGTGCGCGGATCACGGGTACGATCACCAAGCCGGTGGTGAAGCCCGTTTTCGCAGGTGGCGGCAGCAACCTGAAGGAAACAGTGGTGGAGGAGGTGAAGGAGGTCCTGAACGAACAGATCGGCAAGGCCAAGGAGGAGGCGATCGCCCGGGCGCGGGAGGAGGCCGCGCGGCTGCTGGCCGTGGCGCAGAAGCAGGCGGATGCCATGAAGGTCACCGCCCGCCGCGAGACCGCCAACGTGAAGGCCCAGGCCTACAAGGCCGCCGATGATGAACTGGCCAAGGTGACCAACCCGCTGGCACGGATGGCGGCCAAGGCCATTGCGGATGCGGCCAAGAAGGAGGCCGACAAGCAGGAGCAGCGCGCGCTGGCCGAGGCCGACCGGAAGGCGGACGCGCTGGTGGCCGAGGCCCGGCGCCAGGGAGATGAAGTGATCGCCAAGGCCGAAAAGGCCAACACCACCATCAAATAGAGGGTCATGATGGCGTGTACGAGGCCAAGTAGGCACCGGGTGGCCGCAGCCTTGCTGCTGGCAGGGTCCATGGTGCAGGCGCCCCTTTCTGCACAGCAGGAGGGCGGATCCTGCGATCCGCCGACCGACCGCAAGGTGCTGAAGTTGCTGGAGGATGCCGCCAAGGCCAAGGACCCGGTGAGCCGCCACCAGAAGCTCAAGGAGACGCAGGAACAGGCACCCGAATGCGCAGAGTGCCTCTTGCAGCTGGGGATTTCGGCCTTCAAGCGTGCGCACGATGGTGGGGGTGATGCGCAGGCCGCCATCGGCTACCTGGAACGGCTCCAGGCCCTTTGTCCGGAGTACCACAGCGATCTGTACTACTACCTGGGGGCGGCGCGTTACGGCAAGGGTCAGCATGCCGAGGCCGCAAGGGCCTTCGATACATTCCTGAAGTTCCCCACGGACGACGCGGGCAAGATCGCCAAGGACATCGATAAGAAGACTGCCGATGTGCAGGAGCTGATGCCCGAGTTGCGCTTCTTTGTCGACTTCTACCGCAACACCGGCGATCTGGATCCGCGCCCGCTGGCCAACGTCTGCACCGCTGCGGACGAATACCTCCCCATGCTCAGCCCGGACAATGAGCTGCTGCTCTTCACACGGAAGAGCAAGTACCAGGCGAAGGGCGACCTGGTGTCCCGCGATGTGGAGGAACTCACGGAGAGCAGGCGCCCGTCCGGCTCCATGGACCACGACAGGGGCCGCGCGTTGCCCGATCCCTTCAACCTGGGCGACAGCTATGGAGGGGTCACCATAAGCGTCAACAACCGCGAGATGTTCGTCACTGTTTGCGGTCCACCGGACGTCCGGGGATACCGCAACTGCGACATCCATCGTTCGCACTACACCACCCACATGGACTTTGGCACGGGCCGCCAGCAATGGGAGTGGACGGGGCTGGAGGACCTGGGGCCTGCTGTGAACACGCCGGACGGGTGGGAGAGCCAGCCCACCCTCAGCGCGGACGGCCACACGCTCTTCTTCGCCACTGTGCGACCGGACAGCAAGGGCACGGACATCTACCAGACCACGCGTGATGACCAGGGTGTATGGTCTCAGGCGGTGCCTGTGCCCGGTCCCATCAACACGGCCGGGGATGAGAAGGCGCCCTTCCTCCACAGCGACAGCCGCACCCTCTACTTCGCAGCCCGGCCGCCCGTGGACGAGAACGGCAGGTCCCAGGAGGGACGCGGCCACCGCGGCGTCGGCGGCTACGACATCTTCTTCTGCCGGATGAAGGACGACGGCACGTGGGAGGAGCCGCGCAACATCGGCCACCCCATCAATACGGAGCAGGATGACCACGGCCTGATCGTGAGCGCGGATGGTAGCACCGCCCTCTTCGCCAGCAGCCGTTACCGCGGCGCTGGCGGGCTGGATATCTACGGGTTCCCGCTCCCGGGTGACGTGCGTCCGGAGGATATCCTGATCGTGAATGCCGAGGTGCGCGACGGCAATGGCGAGGTGGTCACGGATGCACGGGGGGAGGTGACCTACCTGGACACCCGCCGCACCGAGGTATTGCAGGTGGATCCGAGCGATGGCAGGTATGCAGCGGTGGTGAACCTCCGCAGGGGAGGGGATGTGGTGATGACGGTGACCAGGAAGGACCACGTGTTCGACACGCGCGCGTTCACCCTGGCCGATACCGCACAGGGTGCCACGGCGCAGGTGGACATGACCGTCAGGCGCATCGAGGTGGGACGCAATTACGAGGTCAACGACATCACGTTCGCCACGAACTCCACGGACATCACCGCCGCCAGCGCGCTGATACTCGACCAGCTGGTGCGGTTCCTGGGCGAGAATCCGACGGTCCGCATCCGCATCGAGGGGCATACCGACAACGTGGGCGGTGACGCGGACAACCTGGACCTGAGCAACCGGCGTGCGGCCTCCGTGATGGCCTACCTGCAGGCCGCGGGCGTGGCGGCGTCCCGGCTCGCCTCGGCCGGTTTCGGTGCCTCGCGGCCCGTCGCCACCAATGGCAGCGAGGAGGGTCGCGCGAGGAACAGGCGGACCGAGTTCGTGATCGTGGGGCGCTGAGGCCTGCTATGGTACCTTTGCATGGTGAACACCCGAGCATTCATCCTGAGCTTGGCGGCATCCCTTTCGGGATCGTTCACGCATGCGCAGATCGGCCACGGTGGGGAGCCGGTCGGCTGGGGGACGGCATCGGGCCACACGGACCTGTTGCCCACGGTCAGCCTGCCCGCATTGGATCGCGCAGTGCTTGTGCAGCAGGATGTGGACAGCCCTTCACTGGGGTTCAGGTACGGTGTTCAGCGCCACGTGCAGGCCGATTTGACGGTGCAGGGCGAATGGGTTGGAACGGTCGATGACCGCCGCGTTTGCAGGCTGGTCATCGAGAGCCCCGGAGCCGTGATGCTGAGCGTGCAGTTCAGTGCGTTCGATCCCGCACCCGAGGCCCGTGTCTACCTGTACGACCGCGAGCGGCGGCATTTCATCGGCGGCTTCACCGAGCAGAACGAGCTTCCTGATGGTACGCTGGCCACTGCGGTGGTGCCCGGCGATGCGGTTGTGATCGAGCTGGTGGAGCCCATTGGTGGCCGTGCGGCATCCCGCCTTCTGGTCGGCAGCATCACCCATGGCTTCCGGGACATCTTCGGGTTCGGTGAGCAGGGCCTCCTGCGCGACTATGACCCGGGTTATCAGAGCGCGCCTTGCAATGTCAACGTGGCCTGCCCCACCGGCGTCGGATGGGAACAGCAGATCCGGTCCGTGGCGATGTTCCTGCGTCCGGATGGGAACGGGTGCACCGGTTCACTGGTCAACAACACGGCCCAGGCAGGCAGGCCGTACTTCTATTTCGCGAACCATTGCCTCGTCCCCGCCACCATCGGCCAGTGGGTGTTCTACTTCAACTACCAGTCGCCCACCTGTGTAGGCACCGTGGGCAATACGACGCAAACGGTGACCGGTGGCGTGTTGCGCTCCTCCTATTATTACGACGATCATGCCCTGCTGGAGCTCCTGAGCGCCCCGCCATCGTCCTATGGGGTGTTCTATGCCGGCTGGGACCGCAGCGGGGCCGTGCCTCAGAGCAGTGCGATCGTCCATCATCCCAACTACGACGTCAAGAAGATCTCCATCGACAATGGTCCATGTGTTGCATACCAGGACGCCATCGGCATCAACATGTGGCGCAGCGAATGGGACAGCGGTATCGTACAGTCCGTGAGCAGCGGTGCGCCCCTCTTTGACCAGAACAAGCGGGTCGTCGGCCATATGACGGAGGGGGCCTATAACTGCAGCATCCCCGCGCAGAACTGGTCCGGGGCGGCGAAGTTCAGCGAGAGTTGGGACGGCGCTTCCGCCTCCACGCGCCTGCGCGATTGGTTGGACCCGCCGAATACCACGGTGGCGCTCAACGGTTTTGACACGCAGAGCACGCCAATGCCCACCTTGCAGGTACGGCTCAAGGTTTTCCTGCAGGGTCCTTACAACAGCGGGACCTTGAACATGAACGGCACCCTGCGTTCCAGCGGGCTTGTTCCGCTCACCGAGCCCTACACGGCCCTGGGCCATGTCCATGTGGGCGGTGGTGGTGGCGAGACAACCACGCAGGCCGTCCTGAACAATACGGGCGCCGCATCGGTGGTGGACTGGGTGGTCGTTGAGCTGCGCAACAAGGCCGACGCCACGCAGGTACTCGCCAGCCGCAGCGCCCTCCTCCTCCGCAACGGCAGCATCGTGGGCGTGGACGGTTCCTCGGATGTGGCCTTCCAGCTGGCGGTGGATGATTACTACATCGCGGTGCGACACAGGAACCACCTTGGCATCATGACACAGAACCCGCAGGCATTGGGCAGCACCGCTGTGCTGCGCGACCTGAGCAATGGTTCCGTTCCGCTTTTCGGAGGGGCGTCGGCCACCGTCACCGTGAACTCCGTGCGCCTGATGCCGGCCGGTGATGTCACTCGGGACGGCCTGGTGAAGTATACGGGAACGGGGAACGACCGCGACCCGATCCTCACCCGCATCGGTGGTACGGTACCCACGGCCACTGTGGCAGGATACCTGGCAGAGGACCTGAACATGGACGGTGCGGTGAAGTACAGCGGTTCGGCCAACGACCGCGATGTGGTGCTGCAGGCCGTGGGCGGCAATACCCCCACCGCCGTCCGCAGCGCTCAGTTGCCCTGATCGTTCATCCTGCGCTCATTGCGACGCATCCGCAGGTTCAGGCCCTCCACCAGGATGCTGAAGGCCATCGCAAAGTAGATGTAGGCCTTGTTGATGTGGCTCCCTGTTCCCTCCATGAGCAGGGCCACGCCGATCATGACGAGGAAGGCCAGGGCGAGCACCTTCACGGTGGCATGCCGGTCCACGAAGGCGCTGATGGCATCCGAGGCCACCAGCATGATGACCACCGCGGCTATGACGGCGAGCACCATCACGGGAATGGCATTGCTCATACCCACGGCGGTTATCACGCTGTCCAGGGAGAACACCAGATCGATGAGCACGATCTGGGCGATGATGGCCGACATGCGCGCGATCTTGCGCCGCTTGCCCTCCCGCTCACGCTTGTGCTCCACTTTGGCGTGTATCTCCATGGTGGCCTTGTAGATCAGGAAGAGCCCGCCGAGCAGCAGCACAAGATCACGTCCGCTGACGCTGTGAGCCGCCACTTCGAACAACGTTTCCTTGAGCCCCATCACCCAGCTCAGGCTCAGGAGGAGAAGCACCCTGGTGATCATCGCCAGTGCGAGTCCGATGCGGCGCGCCTTCCGTTGTTCCGCCGCCGTGGGCAGTTCACCGCTCAGGATGGAGATGATGATGATGTTGTCGATGCCGAGCACGATCTCCATGACTGTCAGCCAAACGAGGGCGATCCAGCCTTCGGCCGAGAGGAACACGGTGAGGTCGAACTGGGTGCTGTCGATCATGGGGTGGTGGGCGCCCGTGAAGATATCGGCGGTCCTTCGACTGCCTGCCGCATCACGGTGATGGTCTCGTTCCGGTTCACCGGGTTCAGCCAGTGGACCACCCGGTCCACAAGCCCGGGCCGCGCGATGGCCACGATCTCCAACGGGCCCATGAGCTCCATCATTCGCGCCTGGCGGACGCCGAGCTGCTCCTCGCCGATGAAGAGCACCACATCGGGCCGCTCCTCAGGCCGCATGCGAGCGAGCTGTCCGGCAAGGTCATCGGCGGGGTCCGCGTAGGGCAGCTGTGTGGCCTGCCACATGCCCAGGTAGTAAATCGGCATCCACGGCGGCTCGTGCTCTACGCTGTCGTCAACCACCATGCCCCGCACTGGCGGCCCGTTGCGCAATGCCAGCATTGCCTCAACGCGGCTGCGCTTGCTGGTGGTGAAGGTGAGCACGGCCAGGAGAAGGATGTTCACCATCCACGTGGAACGGACCACACCCCTCCAGAGCGCCGGTCGCGCACGCCACCAGTTCGAAGTACCCCGGAACGATTCCCAGGTGGTGAACCCCAGGACCAGGACCAGTGGTACGATGGGCAGCAGGAAGCGCTCCTGCTTGTTCGGGAACCACGAATG
>CAZUNW010000063.1:10197-11505 GCA_964621425.1 uncultured Chryseobacterium sp.
ACGAATGGAAAGCGAGGAACAGCATCACGGGCACCCACAGGATCACTGGCCGCGGGCGCCACAGCAGCCCGAACAGCACGGCCAGGCTCAGGGGCGGGATATAGATGCCGGCGAGGAGCAGCAGGTAGTTGTACCAAGGCTGGTCGAAGTAGGTGGTGGTGTTGGCCAGGTTGTACCGCACGTATTCGCCCATCTCGGCGAAGGGCCTGCCCCACACGGCCAGGTCGATGCCGCCCTGGAGGGCCAGGAGGGGGAGCAGGACCCCAGCACCGTAGAGCAGGGCATCGGTCCAGCGGCGCCGGCCAAGAAGGACCAGGCCGGGCCCGGCGGCGAAAAAGATGGCCTGGAAGCGGATGTTGATGGCCAGACCGATCCAGATGCCCGCGAGCAGCAGGGTCCGTGGTGTGGGGGTGTCGTCCCTCACCAGCTGCCAGGCCCCGAGCATCAGGAAGGGGATGCAGGCCACCTCCACGAGGTTGCGCACCGCAAGGAACGGCATGAAATAGAGCAGGGCCAGCAGCAGGCCGGTGCGCCAGGCAGCGTCATTGCCGGCGATCCGTTCGGCGATGCGGTAGCCTGTTCGCACCACCACCACGCTCCACAGGGCGTGCAGCACGCGCACCACCACCATGTTCACCTCCGGGTCGGATGAGCCCAAGAGGGCGAGCAGGCGGAAAAGCAGGTAGTGCAACCCAACATACACGAAGCTGTGCCCGCTGGGCACGGCATCCGGACCCTGGTTCCATGGCAGCCACGTGCTGTAGCCCGCGGCCTCCACCCAGCTGGCGGCGGGTTCGATCACCAGAAAGTGGTCGTCGTGGGCAAAATATCCGGCGGAGAAGATGGCGGCGAGCAACCGCGGTGCCAGCGCGATGAGCGTGAGTGACCACAGGGGGTCGCGGCGCAGGCGGGCGATTTCCATGGGCCGGCCAAGGTACCCCTGCGGCGGGCCACTTTTTAAAGATCGCTTCACAGGGTGCAGCCCGCCTGCAACTAGCTTTGGCCGGCATCAACCGGTCATGAACATCGTCATCCTCTCCCGCGACAGCAAGCTCTACTCCACGCGCCGGTTGGTGGAGGCGTGCGAGCAGCGCGGCCACAGTGCCCGCGTGGTGAACCACGTGAAGTGCGACATCCTGATCGAACGCCAGAACCCGCAGGTGATCTATGGGGGGCAGCCGCTGAAGGACGTGGATGCCATCATCCCGCGTATCGGGGCCAGCGTCACCTTCTACGGAACGGCCGTTGTTCGTCAGTTCGAGATGATGAAGGTGTTCACCACCACGGAAAGCCAGGCGTTGGTGCGCA
>CAZUNW010000064.1:0-9141 GCA_964621425.1 uncultured Chryseobacterium sp.
TGGTGGACCCGGACACCGGGCGGGACGAGGTGCTGCTGGAGCGCACGGTGCAGAACGCCTGCATGGCCAAGGCCGACCTGGTCCTGGTGGGCGGCAGCCTGCTGACGAGTGCCTCCTTCGACCGGTGCGTGGATCTGGTGAAGCGCTGGAGCGACCGGCCGGTGGTGCTCTTCCCGGGCAGCCCCGCCCAGCTCAGCCGGCATGCCGACGCGGTACTCTTCCTCAGCCTCATCAGCGGCCGCAACCCCGAACTGCTCATCGGCCACCATGTCACCGCAGCGCCGACCGTCAGGGCACTTGGGCTGGAGGCCATCCCCACCGGCTACATGCTGGTGGACGGCGGCAAGCCCACCACCGTGAGCTATGTGAGCCAGACGGTGCCGATCCCGCACGACAAACCGGGCATCGCCGCGGCCACGGCCCTGGCAGGCGAACTGTTGGGCCTGCGGTGCATCTACCTCGACACGGGCAGCGGTGCGAAACGCACGGTGGACCCGGCGATGGTGGCCGCCGTAAGGCAGGCCGTGCATCTGCCTCTTGTCGTGGGTGGCGGCATCCGCGACACGGCCACCGCCCGCCTGCTCTGTGAGGCCGGGGCCGATGTGATCGTGGTGGGCACCGCCATCGAACAGGACCCGGAGCTCATCTTCGCATTGAGCCAGGCGGTGCACGCGTGATGCAGCGGTCCATGGAGAAGCGGATGATGCGCGCCCTGTTGGCTCTGTGCCTCTCGCTCACGTTGCAGGGTGCCGTGCAGGCACAGGTCGATTCCCTCTGGGCGGTATGGAACAGCACCGCACAGCCCGACAGCGCCCGGCTGAAGGCCATCGCGGCGCTATCGTGGAAGGCCGTGTTCGAACGGCCGGACAGCGGCATCGTTCTGGCCCGCACCCAGCTGGAACTGGCACGCAAGGGAGGCGACCCCAGAGCCCTTTTCAGCGCTTACAACACCCTGGCCGTGGGCCACAAGATGCGCAGCGACCTGTCCGCTGCGCTGGACCATTTCAACCGCTGCCTGGAGGTGGCGCGCTCCATGAACGACCGCGGGCGCCTGGCGAACACCTACAGCAACATGAGCACGGTGTACAAGGACCTGGGCGACCAGGGACGCGCGCTGGAGCTCCTCCACCAGAGCCTGCGCATCGATGAGGAACTGGGCAACAAGGAGGGCATGGCCGGCACCTACAACAACATCGGCAACACCTACAAGCGGCTCAACGAGTTCGGCAAGGCGCTGCAGAACTTCGAACGCAGTGCGGCGCTGTACGCCGAACTGGGCAACGCCAAGGGGCGCGCCAGCGCATTGGTGAGCATCGGCACCACCCACAGCGACCTCGGTCTGCGCGACAAGGCCGTGGACGAATTGAAGCAGGCCATCACGCTTTACCGCACCCTGGGCAACCGCATGGACCTGGGCAAGGCGCACAACAACCTGGGGCAGGTGCTCTCCCGCATGGGCCGCAACACGGAGGCCCATGCCCACTTCGACACCGCCCGTGCAGTTTTCACGGCCCTCAAGGCCAAGGACCCGCTGGTGCGCAACCTGTACTACGCGGGTGAGGCCTACCTGGCCGAGGGCCGCGCCGGTGATGCGCTGCGGTCCTGCCGCAGCGGCCTGCAACTGGCTGACAGCCTGGGCCTGCTGGCCCAGCGCAAGGAGTGCACCGACTGCCTGATGCGCGCACAGGCACTGACCGGTGACTTCCGCAGCGCCTACGAGACCCAGCGCCTCTTCCTTCAGCTGGATGACACGCTGGACAAGGTGAACAACGGCAAGGAGGTCACGCGCATCGAGCTCACCCGCGATTTCCAGCAGCAGCAGATCGCCGACAGCCTCGATCGGGCCCGAATCGATTTCGAGCAGCAGCTCGCCTTCGACCGGCAACTGTCCGATGAACGTTCGCGGCGTGGGATGCTCATCTTCACCATCGTCCTGGCGCTGCTCATCGCAGGCGCCCTATTCGCACGCCTCCGCTACATGCAACAGGCGCGCAGGGCCATCCAGCGCGAGAAGGACCGCAGCGACGAGCTGCTCCACAATATCCTGCCGGAGGAGGTGGCCGCCGAATTGAAGGCCCACGGTCGCGCCGAGGCGCGCGGCTTCGACAACGCCACGGTGCTGTTCACCGATTTCAAGGGCTTCACCGGCATGAGCGAGCGGATGTCCGCCGCGGAGCTGGTGGATGAGATCGACGCGTGCTTCAAGGGCCTGGACGGCATCGTGGACAAGCACCGGGTGGAGAAGATCAAGACCATCGGCGATGCCTACATGGCGGCCGCCGGACTGCCCGATCCCGCGGCCTCTTCGGCCGGCGACATCGTGTTCGCCGCACTGGACATGCGTGACCTGATCGCCCAGCGGCGGTCGGAGCGCCTGCGCGCGGGCAAGCCCGCCTTCGAGATGCGCATCGGCCTGCACAGCGGACCCGTCATCGCCGGCATTGTGGGCGTGAGGAAGTTCGCCTATGACATCTGGGGCGACACGGTGAACACCGCATCACGCATGGAGTCCAGCGGTGAGCCCGGCAAGGTGAACATCAGTGCGTCCACGTACGACCAGGTGAAGCACCTGCCCGGACTCCGCTTCGAGGCCCGTGGCCGGGTGGAGGCCAAGGGCAAGGGTTCGCTGGAGATGTATTTCGTGGAGCGCGCCTGAGGGCACGCACACGGCTCAACGCAGCACCAGGCGGTCCGTGAGCACGCGGTCACCCGCCGTGACACGGACGATGTAGATGCCCGGCGGGAGGTCCCCGCCCAACTCCAGGCGGTTCGTGACGGCATCATCCACCACCACAGTGCGCTGAAGGGCAAGCCGGCCCGTCGGGTCGAACAGGTCCACGCCCGCCTGGCCCTGCATGCCGGTGGTGACCAGAGAGACCACGCCCCCCTCGGCCGGATTGGGGAAGAGAACGAACCGCGCCGCTGCCGCATCCCCCTCCGCAACGTCCAGGTCGGCAGGACCGCGCACCGGATAGCGGGTGCGGATGCTGCATGCCGGACCGAACGGGCAGTAGGTGAGCCCGCCATCAAAGCTGACCCGTATCTGCACGTCGTAGGTGCGACCGGGCTTCAGCGGGAGGGTGGACCAGGGCGCAAGCACCAGGGAGGGGCCATTGCTCGCGATGCGCCTCAGATAGGTGCCGCGGGTGAATTGGAACTGGTAGCGGGTGGCACCGGTCACCGCACGGGCAGAAATGCTGCTGGTGCCGTCCAGGAAGACCTGGGCGCCGCAACTCGCCTCGGCATCATCGCCGTTGGTGAGCTGGGTGAGGGCGCAACCATCGGCCCCGGTGCGCACCGCGTCCTCGTAGGTGGTGGTGAAGGACGACCCCGACAGATTGACCAGTTCCTCACCGAGCGAGATCACCTTGACATAGCCGGGCAGCGAGCGGCTGTCCATGCCATTGCCACCGCTGTCCTCCACCCGCAGGGCGAAACACTGGGCGGGGTTCAATTCCACCCAGGTACGTTCCACGCTCTCCGCGTTCGCATACGGTCCGCCGCTGGCGATGGTGGCACCTGCTGCGTCCTTCAGGGTCCACGTGGTCTCCTGCGGATCGCCATCGGTGCGCACCTCCACCAGCATGCGGTAGGCATCCCCTTCCGCGCTCTCCCCCTGCACGGTGCGGGTGAGGATGTTGCCGGTGGCCACCTCGTCGGGCTGGCTGTTCACGGTCATGATGCGGTACTCCAGTTCATCCCCGGGGACGAGGCCCGTGATGGTGGGCAGCGTGGGCTTGCGCACCTCGCCGGAGGCGGCGGGCACGGCCAGGTTCCAGTTGAAGGTGGTCACGGCCATCCCGTTCTTCAGGATGTCGATGTCACAGCTCGTCATCGTCTCCCCGCCCGTGTTCTGGATCCGCAGCACCGGGGTGACATCCCCATCGCACGTGCGGTCAAGCCCTTCGTAGGTCAGGATGGTCGCATCGAAGCTCTGCGCGTGCAGAGCGCCCGCCACCAGGCAGGTGGCGAACAGGATCGGTCGGATGCTCATGGTATCAGGCTTTGGTCTCCCAAACTTACATCACCATCGGCCCGGATGCGCATGATTCAGAAGTGCACCGTGAGCCCGGCCAGGATATTGAGCGGGGCCTGGGGGAAGAGGTTCACCAGGTCGGTTCGTGTTCCGCCCGAGAAGTAGCTGTAGACCCATCCGTTGTTCTCATACTGCTCGCTGAACAGGTTGCGCAACGTGATGTTGAGCTGCACCCGCTTCAAGCCACGCAGGGCGGTCAGTTCGGCATTGAACCGCAGGTCGTTCACGAGGTAGGGGTCGATGGCACGGTCCGGGCTTGCACTGTTGTCCAGGAATTGCCGCCCCACGTACTTGGTCACGAGCGTCACCTCTGCACTTCCGCGACCGGCCTTGCCCCAGAAGCGCCAGCCCATCTCGCTGCCGGCGATCGCCGAGGGTGAGAATGCGAGGTCCGTTTCCCCCAGTGCGATGGGGCGCTGGCCGCCATCGTCGAAGTCGTCCACATAGGTGGTGAGGTCGCGCACCTTGTTACGGCTGAAGGTGGCGTTGGCCCGCCACGAAAGCGCACGGGTGAGCTGTGCGGCCAGGGTGAGCTCCACACCCGCCCGGTAGCTGCGGGGCACGTTGGTGCGCAGGGCATAGCCCACATCATTCAGCTCTCCGGTGAGCACCAGCTGGTCTCGGTAGTCCATCCAATAGGCGTTCATCCCCGCGATCAACCGCGCTGTGCGACGCTCCAGGCCTGCTTCGATGTCGAGCATGCGCTCGCTGGTGGGGCGGCTCTCCGGCGAGGTCTCGGTGAGGTCGTCGCGGTTGGGTTCGCGGTTGGCGATGGCCGCACTGGCATAAACGCGGTAACGTTCATCCATGCGCCACGAAAGACCGGCCTTCGGGTTGAAGAAGGTGAAGGCCACCGATTGGGTCACGTTCCGCAGGTCGCCGTCGAACCCGAGGAAATAATGGGACACGCTCCGCACCTGGGCATCCCCGAACAGCTCGATGCGCGGCCCGAGCGCGTAGGTGAGCTTGGCGTAGGCGTTGCCGTCGGTCTTGCGGGAATCGTTGGCGTAGTAGCGCGCATCCTTGTCGAGTTCGCCGGTGTAGCGCGCCCAGATCACCTCGCCGAAATGATCGCCACGGTAAACGCTGTAGCTGCCGCCCACCACCCAGCGGTGCGGGCCTATGCGGCGCTCGAAGGCCGCGTTCACGCCATCGAGCGTATTGTCCAGCCAGCGGCGGCGCACCAGGTCGGTGGCGGTGATGGTATCCCCGTTGATCACCGCAGGCGCAATGCCATAGAAGGCCATGTCGTCCTCCTCGCGGTATTGCTCGAAGAAGCCGGCACCGAGCACGCGGAAGGCGGTGATGCTTAGCGTCGCATCCGCGCCGAAGCGCTGTTCCAGGAGCAGCTGGTAGTGCGTCTGCCGGTAGTCATCGACCTGGTCCGCGTAGGTGTATTCGTTGTAGGTGCGGTTGGTATCGAGTACCTCGCGCGGCACACCGTTCCAAGCCTGGTAGGTGCGCTCCCGCCCGCCGAAGGTGATGAAGCGAAGCGAGCGCGTGCGGCCCATCCAAGCACCCTGCACGAAGTAGCTCGCCAGATCGGCCGTGGCGCGGTCGATGTAGCCGTTGCTGCTGATGGTGCTGAGGCGGCCGTCCATGCTGAAGCGTGAGCCGCCCTCCTTCGCGGGCAGCAGGCCGGTGCCGAAGCGGGCGGTCCAGCGCTGCGTGTCGTACGATCCGAGCACCGCACCCAGCTCGCCGAAGGCCCGCTCCGCCACCTGAGTGGTACGCATGTTGATGCTCGCACCGAATGCCCCGGGGCCGTTGGTGCTGGTGCCCACCCCGCGCTGCACCTCGATGTCGCCGGCGCTGCTGGCCAGGTCGGGCATGTTGACCCAGAACACCGCCTGGCTCTCGGCATCGTTGATGGGCACACCGTTCACCGTCACGTTGATGCGCGTGGCGTCGCTGCCCCTGACCCGCATGCCCGTGTACCCGATCCCCGTCCCGGCATCCGTGGTGGTGATCACGCTGGGCAACTGATCGAGCAGAACGGGGATGTCCACCGCCGTGTTGGTCCGCTGGATGCGTTCGCGGTCCACTGTACCCGTGGCGAAGGGAGAGCCCTCTCCTGCCCGCAGGGCACTCACCTCGGCCTCGCGCAGGGTATTGGCCAGCGCCGGCATCCGCAGGACCAACGTTGCTGCGGACGGGACATCCAGGAGCGTGTCGAGCGGTGCGTGGCCGACCCGCGTGGCACGCAGGCGCGCACGGCCGCCACGGACACCCTCCAGTTGGAAGGCACCCTGTTCGTCGGTGACGCAGCCGTAGCCTACATCGCCAACGCCAACCGCCACCTGGGGCAGCGGAAGGCCATCGGGATCGGTGATGGTGCCGCGCAGCGTGTGCTGCGCCGACGCGCCGAGGGCGCACAGGGTGAATGTGCAGGTGTAGAGCGATCGGGCCATGTTCCTCCGTATTGGGCGTCCCTCACGGAGGTGCCCCGCTTGGCGGGGGCCATCCCTTGGCAGCATGACCTGCCCAGGTTCAACGGGTGTGATCTCAGCCCACCGACCGGCGGGCACCCCGAAAGGACGGCGCGAAGGTAACGCGCACGGACCTGGAGCGCTCGGCCTCAGCCCGCGGCCAGGCCGCCCACCGCGGCCAGGGCCTGACGCAGCCTGTCCTCCAGCGCGCCGCCGACCACCGCGTGGGTTCTGCCCTGTGCACGCAGCAACGCCTCGTACCGGGCGAACAGGCGCTCGCGGTCGTGCGGGTCCTCCCGCAGCGGGTCGGGCTCCCACGGGATGTCCGGGCGGCACAGCAGCCACAGGGCATAGCTGCGCTGCTCGGACGCCTGGAGCACCCAGGGATCGCAACGGCCGAACTTCTCCTCCGACCAGATGCGCACGGTGATGAGGTCGGTGTCGCAGACCAAGAAGGCCCGGCCGTGGCGTGCCGCAAGCCCGGCCGCCTCCTCCTCCGCGTGGGCCTGCCCCCTGGCGATCAGCGGCAGGTCAGCTTCGCCGTAGCGTGGGCCGTGCAGCGTGAGGTGGGTGCGCGCGAACTCCTCCACCACCTGTGCGCCGAGGGCGCGGCCCAGGGCGAACGCGAGGGTGGTCTTGCCACTGCTCTCCGCCCCGACCACGGCGATGCGCAACGGTGCCATGAGCGCGTGAAAGTACGCGTGCACCGGTCGCAGCCATGAACCGCTGCGGGCGGCCGTTCGTTCCTTTGCCACCATGACAGATGCGGCTCGTGCCATCGTGGTGGGCACCGGTGTGGCCGGGCTCGCAGCCGCCGTGCGCCTTGCGGTGAAGGGCTACGCGGTGGACGCCTATGAGGCCGCACCCGCGCCGGGCGGCAAGCTGGCGCAGCTGCGGCTGGAGGGCTTCCGGTTCGACAAGGGGCCCTCGCTCTTCACCATGCCGCACCTGCTGGAGGAGCTATTCACGCTGGCCGGTCGGCCGATGGCACCGCATTTCAGCCATCGCCCCCTGGAGGTGGCCTTCCGCTACTGGTGGGAGGATGGCACCCGGTTGACCGGCTGGAGCGATCCAGGTCGCCTGGCCGACGAACTGGAGCAGGTGCTCGGTGTGCCTCGCAGCACCACCCGCTCATACCTGTCACGGGCAGGTGCGCTGCTGGACAGCACCGGCCGCACCTTTCTGGAACACTCGTTGCACCGGGCGGAAACCCTTTGGAAGGGTGGCGTGGGAAAGGCGCTGCTGAACGCGAGGCCCGCGGAGGTGATGGGCACGCTGCATGCCCTCAACCGGCGCATCCTGAAGCACCCCAAGGCGGTGCAGCTCTTCGACCGATACGCCACCTACAACGGCAGCGACCCGCACCGCACACCCGGCATCATGCGCATGATACCGGGGCTGGAGCATGGCCGTGGCGCACACCATGCGGTGGGCGGGATGCACCGCATCGTGCGTGCCCTTCACGCGCTGGGGACGGAGCTCGGCGTGCGCTATCACTTCAACGCCCCGGTGGAGCGCATCCGGCTCACGGCCGATCACCGGCGTGTGGCCGGTGTGCGGGTGAAGGGCGCGGTGGTGGATGCGCCCGTGGTGGTGTGCAACATGGACGTGGAGCCCGCCTACCGGCGCCTGCTGCCCGACCTGCCCGCACCGGAACGGACCCTGCGCCAGGAACGCAGCAGTTCAGCGCTGGTGTTCTACTGGGGCGTTCGCGGCACCTTCCCCGAACTGGGCCTGCACAACATCCTCTTCAGCCGGGACTACCGCACCGAGTTCGGCCACCTGTTCGGCACGCTCGACCTGGCGGAGGACCCCACGGTGTACATCAACATCACCAGCAAGGAGGATGCGGCCGATGCGCCGGAGGGCTGCGAGAACTGGTTCGTGATGATCAATGCGCCGCGCTACATGGGCCAGGACCGCACGGCCATGGTGGCGCACGCCAGGCGTACGGTGCTGGACAAGGTGCGCCGCACCCTGGGCGTGGACCTACTCCCGCGCATCGCCGTGGAGGAGGTGTTGGACCCCGCGGGGATCGAGGCGGCCACCTTCAGCCACCAGGGGTCGATCTACGGCACCAGCAGCAATTCGCCGTGGGCGGCGTTCCTTCGCCATCCGAACCGGCATCCGCGTGTGCGTGGCCTCCTCTTCTGCGGGGGCAGCGTGCATCCGGGCGGCGGAATACCCTTGAGCCTGCTGAGCGCACGCATCGCCACCGAGACCCTTCCCCGCGCATGATGGACCGCCTGCTGCAGCTGATCGATGCGCGCCGCGCCACGTTCATCATCGTGGTGCTCCAGTCCGTGGGCCTGGTTGGACTGGCCAGCCCGTGGTCTGCGCACCTGGTGCCCCTCACGCCCATCACGCTGCTGCTCATCGCCCTGCTGCTGCTGCTGCACACCCGCCCCGATGCCACCACGCTCGGCTTCGCGGCGGCGGTGCTCGTGCTGGGTTTCCTGGTGGAGATGGCCGGCGTGCGCACGGGCGTGGTGTTCGGCGCCTACAGGTATGGGGAGGTGCTCGGACCAAAGTTGTGGGACACCCCCCTCATGATCGGTGTGAACTGGCTCCTGCTCGTGCTGTGCATCGGTCCGCTCATCGCGGGTGTGCGCCTCCCGGACTGGGCGCGGATAACAGTGGCTTCGCTGGTGATGGTGGGCGTGGACCTGGTGATCG
>CAZUNW010000064.1:9155-11422 GCA_964621425.1 uncultured Chryseobacterium sp.
CCATGCAGCTCGGCTTCTGGAGCTGGGACTCCGGTGTGGTGCCCATGCGCAACTACGTGGCGTGGGGCCTTGTGAGCGCGGTCTTCTTCACCGCCTACTTCACCCTTCCCGTGAAGCGGGACAACGCCCTGGCGCCTGTGGTTCTGGGGGCGCAGCTGCTGTTCTTCGCCGGGATCATCGGCATCGGCGCCCTGCAGGGAAGGGAGGCCTACACCTACCTGGCGCTGGACCTCTTCACCCTGAGCTTTCCGCTGCTGCGCAGCTTCGAGCCGAGGCTCCAATACTGGCGCAAGTGGCCCGGCCTGTTCGCCGGCATCGCGGTTATGGGTACCGTGTTCGTCATTTGGGACGCCATCTTCACCGCCACCGGGGTCTGGGGCTTCACACCACGCTACCTCACCGGGCCCAAGGTGTTCCACCTGCCCATTGAGGAGTGGCTGTTCTTCCTGGTGGTGCCGTACAGCTGTATCTTCATCCATGAGGCGCTGCGCCACTATGTGCGCCGTGACGTGCTCGGTCGCTTAGCGCGGCCGTTCAGCATCATGCTGATGCTCGTACTGCTCGTGGTCGGCTCGATCTACATCGACCGCATCTACACCGCCATCACCTTCCTCTGCACAGCGGCCATGCTGGCCATTACCGTTTTCGTGCTGCGCAGCCCGTGGCTGGGGCGCTTCTACCTCGGCTACGCCGTATCCCTGATCCCCTTCGTGCTGGTGAACGGGCTGCTCACGGGCACGCTGCTCGAGGAACCGGTGGTGTGGTACAACGACGCGGAGAACCTGGGCATACGCATCGGGACCATCCCGCTGGAGGACAGCATGTACCTTTTGTTCTTCCTGCTGATCACCGTGACGTTCTATGAACGGGCACTGAAGCGACCACAGGGGGACCTGCCTGCAGGCGCGGCGTGAGGCTGCAACGCCGGCTCACCGGCCCTGCGCCGCGCGCCATTGCCGTCCCCAACGGATGAGCGCCGAGGTGGAAAGGCCCACGTAGGCCACGTAAAGGCCCACGTACCACCACAGGCCCAGCAGGGCGAAGAGCACGATGGCCACCAGGTCGGCGATGATCCAGTAGGCCCAGTTCTCCAGAACCTTGCGAGCCAGCATCCAGGTGGCCAGCAGGCTGAACGCCGTGGCGAAGCCGTCCAGCGCCGCATGACGCGCGCCGGGAAGCAAGCCGAGCGCCCAGCCCAGCAGGATGGTGCCGGCCAGACCTGCCACGACGGCCAGGACATGGAAGCCGGTCCCGCGCCGTGTGATGGTGCGCTCCGCATCACCGGCTCCGCCCCAAGACCACCAGCCATAGGCGCCCATCACCACATAAACGGCATTGAGCACCACCTGGGCGTAGACGCGCTGGTGCAGGAAGAGCGCTATGGCGAGCGCTGAGGCGGCGATGCCGAGGAGCCACCCGCTGCGGCGCTCGCAGAGCATCAGCACCGTGTATGCCAAGTTGCCCAGGGCGGCGGCGGCCTCGAGGAGGGTCCAGCTGTCCACGCCGCTCACATGCCGCAGTTGCAGGGCGCGCTGAACTGCACCTTGGCGCGCGGCCACAGGCCGGCGATGCGCTCCATCTCCTTCGGGCTGAACTGGATCACCCGCAGGTCCACGTAACGCAGCGCGGCCATGCGCTCCAGCTCGTCAGGGAAGGTGGCCAGGTCGTTGCTCCAGAGGTCGAGGCTCACCAAGGCCTCCAGGCGACCCATGCAGGCCGGCAGGCCGGTGAGGGCGTTTCGGCTCATGTCCAGGCGCTTCAAGTTGCGCAGGCCGCAGAGCACCTCGGGAAAGTCCACCAGCTTGTTGCCGGCCAGGTTGAGCTCCTGCAGGTTCACGAGATCGGTGAGCCAGTCCGGCAGGGCGCGCAGCTTGTTGCGGCCCAGGTCCAGGGCGTTGAGGTTGGGCAGGCGCCGCAGGTCCTCGGGCAGCTCCTTGAGCTTCTGGCGGCTCAGGTCAAGGCGGTACACCAGCATCGGCTCTGCCAGCGCGCGTTCCAGGCCATGGTAGGTGCGCACCGTATCCAGTGCTGTGGTGGACAACGGTTGCGCCCGGAGCACAGCGGGCAGGGCCGCGAGGGCGATGAGCAGGCAGCGATGCAGACGGAGGGCGGACATGCGCAAATATCAGGTGTTCGCCAGGGCCGCCAGGGCCGCCTCGCGGTCGCGGTGGAGCTGCTCCTTGAGGGCGTCAAGTCCGGCGAAGCCGCGTTCATCGCGCAGGCGGGCCAACATCCGCAGCGCCAAATGCTCCCCGTACACCTCCTCC
>CAZUNW010000065.1:0-1883 GCA_964621425.1 uncultured Chryseobacterium sp.
AGGCGCTCGATGGTGCTGCTGCCGCCCACCACCATGCTCATGCCCATGAAGAGCTTGCTCTGCGGGAATTGTTCGTAGTGCAGGGCGATCAGGTCCTTTCCGCCCTTGTAGTGGCAGTCCTCCAGCGCCTCGCGGGTGACCGGGATGAACTTGCTGCGGTCCTGGGTGGTGCCGCTGCTCTTGGCGAACCACTTGGTATCCGTGGGCCAGAGCAGGTTCTGTTCACCCTGCCTGAGCCGTTCCACATAGGGGCGCACATCGTTGTAGTCCTGCAGCGGTACCCGCTCGCGGAACACGTCCGGGTCGCGCACGGTGGCGAACTCGTGGCGCTTGCCCCATTCGGTATGCCGCGCGCTGCGCACCAGGTGGTGGAACACCTCCAGCTGCGCCTCGTGCGGGTTGTCCCGGAACAGGTTGATCTGCTGCAGCCTCTTCTTGATGAGGAAGGAGAAGAGTGCGTTGACGGGCATGGCGTGGGGCGGGGTGGCGCCGTGGGGCGCCTCTATCTTGTGCCGAAAAGGTAAGCACCCTCGGCCGACATGCCCACCGGACCCCTGCGCAAGCTCACCGGCACCCTGGCCACGGACGGCAGCCCCACCGCTGGGCGGGTGCGTTACGTCATGCGCCTTGGCGCCGAACGCCTGCGGCTGGACGACCGTATCGGTACCACGGTCACCATCCGCCACACGGGGGAGCGCACCTGCGTGGTCTGTGCCCGCAGGGTGTCCCGTTTCTTCGGCCAGGGCTTCTGCTTCCCCTGCTTCCGCAGCGCGCCTGAGGCGTCCGAGTGCATCGTGCGCCCGGAGCTCTGCCGCGCCCATCTGGGCGAGGGCCGTGACCCGGCCTGGGAGCGGGAGCACCACGACCAGGAGCACATCGTGTACCTGAGCTGGACAGGCGGCCTCAAGGTGGGTGTCACGCGCAGCACGCAGGTGCCGGTGCGCTGGATCGACCAGGGCGCCGTTCGTGCGCTGCCCATCGCCCGCACCCCGCATCGTGCCCTGGCCGGTGCCATCGAGGTGGCGCTCAAGGCCTGCTTCGCCGACCGCACGGACTGGCGTGCCATGCTGCGCCCGGCCTCACCGGCCCCCGATGCGCTCGATGCGGGACGGCTCCGTGCTCTGGCCGCGCTGGGGCCCGGGCTTGCCGAGCATGCGGTTCCCGACGCGGAGCAGTGGACGCTGGACTACCCGGTGGATCACCTCCCGCCCAAGGTGCGCAGCATCAACCTTGAGAAGGAGCCCGAGGTATCCGGCACCCTGGCCGCCATCAAGGGGCAATACCTGGTTTGGGCGGATGGGCGTGTGCTTAATGTCCGGAACCACAGCGGGTTTCATATCGAGCTGGAGGGATATCCCGGATTTTTTCACAATCCGTGAAACCTGCCGAAAGGCTCCCCCGTAATAAGGGCAGGTTTTGGTCAGTGGACCGATCGTTAGGGCAGTCGAGGGGTCGTTCTTGGAACGGCCCTTCGCTGTTTTCGGCCGGTCCTAGTGCACCTCGATGGTGAAGGGCATGCGGGCCTGGATCCCGGTCACCTGCTTCACGTGCTGTAGTTCGCGTGCCTGGCGCACCACATCGGCGTCCAGCCCGAGCACTTCGCGCTGCACGTAGCCGGCCGCCTGTGCGTTGAGCCCCTTGAGGATGCCCTTGAGCAGGTCGTCCTGTTCGGGATAGTCGACGGTGCGGTACTTCTCCAGGCCGGCCATGCGGGCGGCTGCGGCAATGGCGTTCTCCAGGCTCTGGCGCGTGACCAAGCCGATGATGGACAAATCGCTGTCCGGTTTTTTCAGCAGTACCACCTGTTGCGCATTGCGTTCGTTGGGCGAAAAATAATCGGCAAAACTTTTCAGCGAAGAGTAGATGCTTTTGACCAGGGGCAA
>CAZUNW010000065.1:1893-6216 GCA_964621425.1 uncultured Chryseobacterium sp.
ATGGCGTCCTCCAGGCCGCCAAGCTCGTCCACCAGGCCTATGCGCTTGGCGTCGGTGCCTGTCCATACGCGGCCGCGGCCCACGCTGTCCACCTGGGCCACCGTCATGTGCCGGCCCGCGGCCACCCGATCCTTGAAGGTCTCGTAGAACCCGTCGATGTATCCCTGGATCAGGGCGCGCTCGTCCGCGCGCAATGGCCGCGACACATCGAACAGGTCCGCATAGTGGTTGGTCTTCACCCCGTCCACGGTCACACCCAGGCGGTCGTTGAGCAGTTGCTGCATGTTGGGGATGATGCCGAAGACCCCGATGCTTCCGGTTACGGTGTTGGGCTCGGCATAGATGGTGTTCGCGTTGCAGCTGATGTAGTAGCCTCCGCTGGCGGCCACGTCACCCATGCTCACCACCACGGGCTTTGCGGCACGGGCGAGCTCCATCTCGCGCCAGATCACATCGCTGGCCAGCCCGCTTCCGCCGGGGCTGTTCACGCGCAGCACGATGGCCTTCACCGTGCTGTCCTCGCGGGCCTTGCGCAGGGCGCCCGCCAGGGTCTCGCTCCCGATGCTGCTGTCATCGCCCCTGCCGCTGCTGATGCCCCCGGTGGCATAAACCACGGCGAGCTTGGCGCGCGCACCGGGGGTGCCGGTGATCACATCGGTACCGCTCACGGCGGAGCGCTTGTAGTCGGACAGGCTGATGAAGGGCAGGTCGTCGTCCTTCTCCACCCCGAAGCGTTGCTTCATCAGGGCCATCACTTCGTCGCGGTAAAGGGTTCCGTCCACAAGCCCCAGCCTCTTCGCATCACCGGCCGAGCGCACCTCCATGCTGTCGGCCATGCGCATCAGGCGGTGCTTGGCGATCTTGCGCGAGGTGCCGATGGCCTCCAGGTACTCGTCCCAGATGCCGCCGATCAGTGCGCCGAGCTGCTCCTCATTGGCCGGGGTCATCTCCTTCTCGGTGTATGACTCGCCGAAGCTCTTGTAAGCGTTGTTGCTGCCCTTGATGAACTGGATGTCCACCCCGGCCTTCTCGAACAGTCCCTTGTAGAAGGTGAGCTGTGCCTGGAGGCCGCGCAGGTCCACCTCTCCCTCCGGCACCACGAACACCGAATCGGCCACGCTGGCCAGGTAGTAGGTGCCCTGTGTGAAGAGTTCCGCGTGGGCGTAGATGGGCTTGCCGCTGCGGGTGCGGAACTCCTGCAGCTTGCGGCGGATCTCCTGGGCGGTCGCGCTGCCGGCGTTGAGCAGCGTGGGCTCGATGAAGATGCCGCTGATGCGCTCGTCGCGTGCGGCCTTGTCGATGTTCTCCAGCAACTCGTCCAGCCCCGTGGAGCCCATGCCCTGGAAGGGCCCGAAATCGAGGTCCAGCTCATCCCTGCTGCCGCGGTCCACGATCTCCTTGTCCAGCCGCAGGTGCAGCACGGAGCCCTTCCGTACCGCCACCGTGCGGTCCCCGAAGGCGGACCCGATGGCCGCCAGCGTGCCGATCAGCAGCACGAGGAGGAGCAACCATACGAGCAGGAAGCCCAGCATGGAGGCGAGGACGGTCTTGAGGAATTGGCCCATGGCGCAGCAAGGTGTTGTTCGCGAGGCGAATGTACCGGGCCCCTGCGGCCCTGCCCGGCGGCGATCACACCAGCGGCGGGCCATGCGGATGAGAGGCCGGGGATACCTTCGCCGCATGGCGGAGGTGCTGTTGCTTCTGGGGGGCGATCAGGGCGATGTGCAGGTGGCGTTCGCCCGCGCGGAAGTGGCTATCCGGACCCGTTGTGGTATCGTGCTCGGGCGCAGCCGCGACCATTGGACCGCGCCTTGGGGCTTCGCGGGAACGGACCTCTTCCTGAACCGCGCCATCCTCGTGGCCACCCACCTGGGGCCGGAGGACCTGATGCGGGAGCTGCTTGGCATCGAGCGGGAGCTGGGCAGGGTGCGGGAGCCGGGCGCGCCGGTCGGGTCCCGGCCAATCGACATTGATGTGCTGCTCTGGGGCGATGCCTGCATCGACCGTCCGGGCATTCAGGTGCCCCACCCGCGCATGCACCTGCGCGCCTTCGCCCTCGCACCTGCCGCCGACCTGCTGCCCACCGCGATCCACCCCGTGCAGGGGCGCGCCTTGCTGCACCTGCTGGACGGCCTGCCCCGTTGATCGCCCATCTTCGCGTCCCATGCACCACGGATACATCGCGCTGGAAGGCTTGATCGGTGCAGGTAAGACCACCCTTGCCCGCCGGCTGGCCGAGCGCTGGGACGCCCGGCTGGTGCTGGAGGAGTTCGATGAGAACCCTTTCCTGCCGCGTTTCTATGCCGATCCGGTCCGCTACGCCTTCGCGGTGGAACTCAGCTTCCTGGCCCAGCGATACCACCAGCTGAAACGGGCCAGTGAACAGGACCTGTTCGCCCCGCGCACCGTGGCGGATTACTCCATCGGCAAATCGCTGGTGTTCGCCAGCGCCACCCTGAACACCGAGGAGAACACGCTCTTCCGAGACCTATACCGCATCATGTACGGCTCGCTGCCACGGCCGGGGCTGATCGTGTACCTGCACCTTTCGCTTGACCGGGTGCGCGAGCGCATCAGGGAGCGCGGACGCAGCTACGAACAGGACATCGCCCCGGACTACCTGGAACGCCTGCGTGGCCTGTACCTCGACCACCTCCAGAAGATCGAGGGCGCGCAGGTGCTTGTGGTGGATCTCGGGTCGCGCGATCTCCTGCATGACCACGATGCGTTCGTGGCCCTCTGCGAGCGGTTGGAAGCCCCGCAGGCCAGGGCGTTCGACGTGCTGCAGCTCTGATCCACAGCCCCGGGTGGAGAATTGGCCGGATCGGGCCACGTTACCAACGTGGGCATTGTTATGTTTGCGCCCGGATCTCCCTGTCCACCAGTAACCTGAACGCATGAAACACCTTCCCCTCCGCGGCGCGGTCCTCCTCGCCGGTTCAGCCCTCGTACTCGCCGGTTGTGGCGGTCTTGGCAAAATGATCAAGAACGCGGAGAACGTCTCGTACAGCGTGAGCCCCGAGCCGCTCATCGTTCAGGGTGACAGCGTGGCCGTCACCATCCGGGGCAAGTACCCACCCAAATACTTCGCCAAGAAGGCGCTGGTGGAATTGACCCCCACCATCACCTATGCCGCCGGTGAGACCCCGATGAAGATGGCCGGTTTCCAGGGGGAGAGCGCCGCGGGCAACTACACCGTTGTGCCCTACGAGACGGGCAAGGAGGTGAACTACAGCGACAAGGTGGCCTACAACCCGGGCATGGAGACGAGCCAGCTGATGGTGAAGATCCTGGGCAAGCAGGGGAAGAAGGAGAAGCCCTTCGAGCCGGTGAAGGTGGCCGATGGTGTGATCACCACGCCCTTCATGGTGCAGAGCGATGACAAGGTGCTGCTGGGAAAGGATGCCTTCCAGCGCATCACCCAGCATACCGCCGACCTTCAGTTCAACTACGTGGTGGGCAGCGATGTGCTGGTTAGCGGCGATCTGAATGACGCGGACGTGAAGGCGATGCTGGCCTTCATGAAGGCGAACGCCAAGAACCCCAACATCGTGATCAAGGGTGTTCGCATCGATGCCTACGCATCGCCGGAAGGGGAGGTGGATATGAACGAGGGCCTGGCCAACCGGCGCGACAAGCACGCCATGCGCTGGATGCAGACCGAGCTGGGCCGGAGCAAGATGGCTAAGGGTGATACGCTCTTCACCAGCACGAGCCACGGCGAGGACTGGGAGGGCTTTGAGCGCGCCATGAAGGCGAGCACCTTTGCCGACAAGGACCTGGTGCTGCGCGTGCTGGGCATGTACCCCGATGTGGAGAAGCGTGAGAGCGAGATCAAGAACATGGCCGCGACCTATACGGAGATCCGCGAGCGCATCCTGCCCGAGCTCCGTCGCAGTGAGGTGAAGCTCAATTATGAGCGCATCGGCAAGACCGACGAGCAGCTCATCGCCATGAGCCGCAGCACCCCCGACAGCCTGAACATCGAGGAACTGCTCTTTGCCGCCACGCTTACCACCGACATGAACGAGCAGATGCGCATCTACCGCGAGGCCGAGCGCATCTTCCCGAACGACCCCCGCGGCGCCAACAACGTGGGCTACATCCATTACCAGCAGAACCGCCTGGCCGAGGCTGAAGCCCAGTTCCAGAAGGCCAACAGCATCAAGGACAACGCCGTGAGCACCAACAACCTCGGTGTGTGCGCCCGCCTGAAGGGTGATCGCAAGAAGGCCATGAGCATGTATAAGAAGGCCGGTTCCGCAGGTCCCGAGGTGAAGTACAACATGGGCATCGTCGACATCCAGAACGGTGACTATGGCA
>CAZUNW010000065.1:6226-11411 GCA_964621425.1 uncultured Chryseobacterium sp.
ATGGCAGCGCGAACACCAACTTCAGCGGTGTGAACGACTTCAACAGCGCCCTGGCCAAGCTGCTCAGCGGCGATGCCGCCGGCGCACAGCGCATGCTCGAGGCCAGCCCGGACAAGGACACCGCCGAGGGCCACTACCTGCTGGCCATCTGCGGCGCCCGCCAGAACAACGGTGACATGGTGCGCAACCACCTGGCCATGGCCGCCCAGAAGGACGGCAAGCTTGCTGAGAAGGCGCGCAAGGATCTTGAGTTCCGCGCCTTCAAGGACAACCTGGGCATCTGATATCCGCCTCGTTCCCTGCGAAGCCCCCGGCCTGCCGGGGGCTTCGCAGTTCATGGGTCCGGGGCGTTACCCGGCGTGGGAAGCTCGTCCGCACGACCGGGTCCGCTGCGGGGTGGCCCGCTCATGGAAACGCTGCCGGGCGCGATGCCTGGCGGGGGGCGTACGATGCCCGGCGCAGCCGGCTGCCGGCGGCCATTTGCCTCCGCGTCCAGCCCCTGGGCGGGTAACCCGATCGATTGCCGCGGGTCCGCTGGGTGCCCGCAGCATACCGGACAGGTGCCTGTGCGGTGAGGCCTGATGCCCCGACCCACGTAAACCAGGGCTTCCCGTGGCCGGAGTAGCACCGCGAATGAGTGCAGGACGGCGAAGGAGCTCGTGCCGAACAGTGGGTCCGCGCCTTGCCGGAGGTCCGGCGACCTGCAGCCCCCGCCTTAGAAGATGATCTTCTGGCGACGGATGCGCGTGCGGTAGCGCTTGCTGCCGCTCTTGTTCTTGTGGATCTTGTAGTGCACCTGGAAGCGCAGGAACAGATACGCGTCGTTGTCGCTGCTGTCCCCCCGCTGCTGGCCCGGGCTCGTGGTGAATTCGCTGATACCCTCACCGACGCCCAGGCTGGGGTTCGCCATGTACACGCCCACATCCCCGCTCACCTGCTGGATGGCTTCGGGGTCGTAATACACCGTGCTCACGTCGTCCACGTAGTCGGTGAAGGTGGTGGTGTGCTGGATCTCCAGGCCGAGGCTCCATTCCTTGGAGAAGGCCTTGCGGATGCCGAAGCCCATGGGTACACAGAAACCGAAGTTGCTGTACTCCTGTGCGCCACCCGGCAGGCCCTGGCCTTCTGTGCGCAGTGGCTTCAGGCGGATCCAGGCGTTGTTGAACTTGCCGCGCGGGTCGAAGTAGAAGCCTCCCAGGCCGATGAAGCCGTAGAGGCCCATGCGGCTGGCTTTCATCCCTTTCACGCCGCGCAGATCGTAAATGTGGCCCAACTCCTCTTTGATGGAGTGCAACTCGTATACCACGCTGAACTCGAAGACGTCGCTCCGGAAGTTCAGGTTGCGGTTCTGGCGGAAGGGCTCCTTGGTCAGGTTGTCATTGCCGGCCAGCACGCCGTAGGCCAGTGAGGTGCGCAGGGACATGCGCTCGCGGAGGTAATAGCGCCAGCCCAGGCTGACTGCAGGCCGCGTCTGGCTGAGCTCCAGGTCCCAAACGAAGTTGGTGCCGATCTGGTCCCTGCCCCCCAGCTCACCCAGGAAGTTGGACGCCCCCAAGCCCACCGAGATCTCGTTCCGCTGCGTCTTCCAGTAGTTCGATTTCCGGAAGTATTGGGCATGAAGACCGGTCCCCGCAAGGAGGATAGGCAGCGCAACGACAGCTAAGCGCAGGGGTTCAGGTCCCTTCATGCATCCGGTCCGTTTCCGTTCAAATGTATCGGGTTGGGCCATACCGACAAGTGCCCGCGGCCGTCTTTTCCGGGTGAGGGGACGCTGGGGGCGAGGTCCGTGGGCTCAGCGTCCGGTGAACCACCACAGCACCACCCCGGCACAGACCGAGACATTGAGCGAGTGCTTCGCCCCGTGCTGCGGGATCACCAGGCAACCATCGCATGCGGCGATCACCGCATCGCTCACCCCGTTCAGCTCATTACCGAACACCAGGGCCAACGGTTCCCCGGGGGCGTGTTCCACGCTGGTGATCGGGCGTGCATGGAGCGTCTGCTCCACGGCCAGCACGCGGTACCCCCTGGCCTGCAGGTCGCGTACCGCCTGTGCGGCGTCCGGCGCATGGTCCCATGGCACGGTGGCGGTCGCGCCCAGTGCCGTCTTGTCAATGTCGCGGTGCGGTGGTAGGGGCGTGTAGCCGCACAGGGTGATGCCTTCGAGGGCGAAGGCATCGGCGGTGCGGAATACGGCACCCACGTTGTGGCGGCTGCGCACGTCGTCCAACAGCACGCGCACGGGCCTGCGCGGTGCCTCGCGGAAGGCTTCGGCACTGGGCCTCCCCAGCTCCTGGAGGCTGAGCTTGCGGTCGTCGGCGGGCATGGGTTGTGAATAACCGGTTGGGGGGCGGTCCGGTGCGGGGATGTACTTTTCCGGGCGGGCGAAAATAGAGGGCCGGCACGGGGACATGGGCAGGGCGGGTCGCGGCGAAACGCCGCTGATGCAGCAATACCAGCGGATCAAGGGGCAATACCCCGATGCCGTGCTGCTCTTCCGTGTGGGTGATTTCTACGAGACCTTCGGTGAGGACGCGGTGCGCGCTGCGCAGGTGCTGGGCATCACCCTCACCCGCCGCAACAACGGTGCCGCCGGTGAGGTACCCCTGGCCGGATTCCCCCACCATGCGCTGGATACCTACCTGCCCCGCTTGGTACGGGCGGGCCACCGGGTGGCCGTCTGCGACCAGTTGGAGGACCCCAAGCAGGCGCGGACGGTGGTGGAACGCGGCGTCACCGAGGTGGTCACGCCCGGGGTGGCCTTCAGCGACCGCGTGGTGGACCACCGCAGCAACAACTGGCTGGCGGCCATCTGCGGGCAGCGCGGGCGCTACGGGGTGGCCTTTCTGGATATCACAACCGGGGAGTTCCTCGTGGGCGAGGAGGAGGCCGAGGGGGTCCGCAAGTTCATGGAGGGCCACGCCCCCAGCGAGCTGCTTCATCCGCGCGCCGAAACCGATGTGCTGGTGCTGGAGCTCATCGAACGCCAATACAGCCACGCGCTCGAGGAGTGGGTCTTCACCGATGATCTCGCCCGCGAACGGCTCCTGCGCCAATTCGGCACCAGCAGCCTGAAAGGCTTCGGGGTGGAGGACCTGTCCCTGGGGCAGCGCGCGGCCGGCGCCGTACTGCACTACCTGGGTGACACCCGGCATGAGCGGCTCTCACACATCACCGGTCTGGCCCGCCTTCAGCCCCAGGACCATGTGGCCCTGGACCGCTTCACGCTGCGCAACCTGGAGGTGCTGTCCCCGGTGAACGAGGGCGGCCGCAGCCTCTGCGGGGTACTCGACCAATGCGCCACTCCCATGGGTTCGCGGACGCTGAAGCGTTGGCTCACCTTCCCGCTGGTTGACCGCCAGGCCATCGCAGGTCGGCACGCCGTGGTGGCCGAAGGGGTGGCCGATCCCGCCCTTCTGGAGCGTTGCGCGGTGCATCTGCAGGCCATCGGCGATCTGGAGCGCCTGGTGGGCCGTGCGGCGGCCGGCCGCATCACGCCGCGCGAACTGCACCAGGTGCGCGTGGCGCTGGACGCCGCCGAAGGCCTGCGCAATGAACTGGTGAAGGCCGGTGGCGCAATGGCCACCCTTGCTGCGGGCATCGATGCCGATACCGGGCTTGCCGGGCTGCTTGCCCGCGCGCTGGATGCGGACCCTCCCGTGCAGCTCAGCAAGGGCGGCATCATCCGTCCCGGCATCGATGCGGAGCTCGACGACCTGCGCCGCATGAACGGACGCGCCAAGGACCTGCTGCTGGAGGCGCAGCAGCGCGAGAGCGAGCGCACGGGAATCCCCTCGCTGAAGGTGGGCTTCAACAATGTGTTCGGATACTACCTCGAGGTGCGCAACACCCACAAGGCCAAGGTGCCGCCCGAATGGGTACGCAAGCAGACGCTGGTGGGTGCCGAACGGTACATCACCGACGAGCTGAAGTCCCTCGAGGAGCGCATCCTGGGCGCCGAGGAGCGCATCCTGGAACTGGAGACCGCGCGCTTCAACGAACTGGTGGAGGCCGTGTGCGCCCGAGTGCGCCAGGTGCAGGCCACAGCCGCGGCTGTGGCAGCCCTTGACGTGCTGCGCGGCTTCGCGCTCACCGCAATGCGATGGCGCTACGCATGCCCGGTGCTCGACGACGGCCGCGCCATCGACCTGCGCGATGCACGCCATCCCGTCATCGAGCAGCAGCTCCCTCCCGGTGAGCCTTACGTGGCCAATGACCTGCTGCTCGACACTGAGGAGAGGCAGTTGCTGGTGATCACCGGCCCCAACATGAGCGGCAAGTCCGCTTTGTTGCGGCAGACCGCGCTCATCGCCCTCATGGCGCAGGCCGGGAGCTTCGTGCCGGCATCCGCCGCGCGCATCGGTGTGGTGGACCGCATCTTCACCCGTGTGGGGGCCAGCGACAACCTGAGCACCGGGGAGAGCACGTTCATGGTGGAGATGAACGAGACGGCCAGCATCCTGAACAACCTCACCGCCCGCAGCCTGGTGGTGCTCGATGAGATCGGTCGCGGGACCAGTACCTACGACGGCATCTCCATTGCCTGGGCCATCGCAGAGCACCTCCACGAGCACCCTGGCAGGCCCCGCACGCTGTTCGCCACCCATTACCACGAGCTCAACGAGATGGCCGCGGCGTATCACCGGATCCGCAACGCCAGTGTCGCCGTGCGCGAGGTGGAGGGGCGGGTGCTCTTCCTGCGGAAGCTGGTGCCGGGCGGCAGCGACCGCAGCTTCGGCATCCATGTGGCACGCATGGCGGGCATGCCCGCCTCGGTGGTGCAGCGGGCGGCGAAGGTGCTGGCCCATCTGGAGCGCAGCCACGCGGGCGATCTGGGGGCCGGTGACGACGCCCTGCCAACGGCGGTTCCGCACCCACGGCCGTCCATACAGGAGCCCGACATGCAGCTGAGCTTCTTCCAGCTCGACGATCCGGCGTTGGAGGGGATCCGCGCCCAGTTGGAGGCGCTCGACATCGATACGCTCACGCCCGTGGAGGCGCTGCTGAAGCTCAACGAGATCAAACGGTTGGCCGGTTCGCGCCCCGCCCGTTTGCGCAAGGCATGATGCAGGCGTTGCACGGATCGCCCCACCCCTTATATTTGCACCCCGTCCGGTCACGGACGGGCTTTTGCGAGAGTAGCTCAGTTGGTAGAGCACGACCTTGCCAAGGTCGGGGTCGCGGG
>CAZUNW010000066.1:0-11360 GCA_964621425.1 uncultured Chryseobacterium sp.
GGTCTGTTCCAGAATGCCTTTTCGCGCGTCCACGAGTATGATCGCCAGGTTGGCCGTACTGGCTCCCGTGACCATGTTGCGCGTGTACTGGATGTGGCCCGGGGTGTCGGCGATGATGAACTTGCGCCTGGGCGTGGCGAAGTAGCGGTAGGCCACGTCGATCGTGATGCCCTGCTCGCGCTCAGCCCGCAGTCCGTCAGTGAGCAGGGAAAGGTCCACTACGCCGCTGCCACGCTTGGCGCTCGCGCGTTCCACTGCTTCAAGCTGGTCCTCGAAGATCTGCTTGGTGTCGTAGAGCAGGCGGCCGATGAGCGTGCTCTTCCCGTCGTCCACGCTGCCCGCCGTGGTGAAGCGGAGCAGATCCATGTCCAGGTAGCCGTGGGGGTTGCTCATTGCAGGTTGGTTTCAAGTTGGCTGGTTGACAGGTTGACGGGTTGACCTTCGGTCAGGGCAAACTGCAAGTTGCCAACCTGAGCACCTGCCAGCGCGTTCATGTTCATCAGAAGTACCCCTCCTTCTTCCTGTCCTCCATCGCCGCCTCGCTGCGCTTGTCATCCATCCGTGATCCCCGCTCGGTCACGCGTGAGGAGGCCACCTCCGCGATGATCTCCGCGAGCGTGGAGGCTGGTGAATCCACCGCACCGGTGCAGCTCATGTCGCCGATGGTGCGGAAGCGCACGCGTTTCGTGTAGGGAATTTCCTCGGGCTTCAGGCGCATGAACGGCGAGTTCGCATAGGTGACACCGTCGCGGTCGAACACCTCGCGCTCGTGGCTGAAGTAGATGCTCGGGATGGGGATGTTCTCCAGCAGGATGTACTGCCACACGTCCATCTCCGTCCAGTTGCTGATCGGGAACGCGCGGAAATGCTCGCCGGGACGCTTGCGGCCGTTGTACAGGTTCCACAGCTCGGGCCGCTGGTTCTTCGGGTCCCACTGGCCGAACTCGTCGCGGTGGCTGAACACGCGCTCCTTGGCCCGGGCCTTCTCCTCGTCGCGCCGGCCGCCGCCGATGGCGCAATCGATCCTGTGCTGTTCGATGGTGTCGAGCAGTGTCACTGTTTGCAGCTTGTTGCGGCTGGCGTAATAGCCGGTCTCCTCCTGGACGCGTCCGCTGTCGATGCTCGCCTGAACGCTGCCCACGATGAGCTTTGCTCCGTGGGCTTTCACCAGATCATCGCGGAAGGTCATCGTCTCCTCGAAGTTGTGACCGGTGTCCACGTGTACGAGGGGAAAGGGCACCCTGGCGGGGTGGAAGGCCTTGCGGGCGAGGTGGAAGCACACGATGCTGTCCTTGCCGCCGCTGAACAGGAGTGCCGGGCTCTCGAACTGCGCGGCCACCTCCCGCAGGATGTGCATGCTCTCGCTTTCGAGCTCCTTCAGGTGTGTCAGTCGGTAGGAATGCATGGACTTCTATTTCGCACCGCGGGGGCAAGCAGAGGCCAAGGGGTTGGTGGCCACGCCCCCCGCATTTCCTCCGTATCCCCGTGGTGAACGCATTTTCAGCTCCGCGTGATCCGCGGCAGGATGAAGTTCAACAGGTCGCTCGTGCACACCTCCTCGCTGCGTCCCCTCGTGGGGATGCGGAAGTCCGGTGCCGGCGGTGCCTCGAACGGGGCGCTGATGCCGGTGAAGTCCTTCACCTCACCCGCGCGCGCCTTCGCATAGAGCCCCTTCACATCCCGGCGTTCGCATTCCTCCAGGGGCGTGTCCACGAACACCTCGATGAAGTCCCGGTTACCGATGATCGCCCGGGCCAGCTCGCGGACGGCCTGCGTGGGCGAGACGAAACAGCAGATCACGACGGCTCCGTTCTGCACGAAGAGCTTCGCCGCCTCCGCGATGCGTCGGATGTTCTCCGTGCGGTCCGCGTCCGAGAACCCCAGGTTGCTGTTGATACCGGTGCGCACGTTGTCGCCATCGAGCACCACCGCATAAAGGCCGCGTTCATGCAGGCGGCGTTCCAGCGCGATGGCGATGGTGCTCTTCCCGCTGCCGCTCAGGCCTGTCATCCACACGGCGCAGCCGCGCTGGCCAAGGAGCGCCTCCTTGTCGGCGCGGGCGAGCAGGCGATGTTGGACAGGATGGATGTGCGCGGGCGGGTGCATGGGCCGGTTCCTGCGAAG
Organism: uncultured Chryseobacterium sp.; assembly: GCA_964621425.1. GTDB lineage: Bacteria > Bacteroidota > Bacteroidia > Flavobacteriales_F > PHOS-HE28 > PHOS-HE28. The sequence goes on from CAZUNW010000066.1 coordinate 2,125, forward strand.
GTACGCGATCACCCGTGGGAAACCCGCGCCTGACGCGGCCTCACAGGGTCCTTGGCACCCTGCCCAGCCGGCTGTGTCGGTATCCGTAGGCGAAGTAGCAGGCGAGCCCGATCACCAGCCAGGTGCCGAACCACTTCCAGTTGCTGGCTGCCATGCCCGTGAGGAGGTAGCAGCAGGAGACCAGCCCAAGCACGGGGATCAGGGACCACCGGTAGGCGAAGCACAGCCCGCCAAGGACCGCGCAGAGGGCCCAGAAGACCATCAGCGGGATGCGCTGTCCGCCGTGCCGCCCTTCCGGCTCCAGCAGGTCGCTGAAGTAGCCGGGCAGGCCGGCGCGCACGGCGACCACGGCGACCAGGAGGAGGGCCGGCACGATCCAGCGTCCATTGATGTAGGGCAGATGGAAGCCGCCGCCCGTGGGTTCCCGGCGGGGCAGCAGGAGCACGCCCCCGCACACAAGCACGAACGCGAAGAGGGTGCCGATGCTGGTGAAGTCCAGGATGAAGGCCTCGTCGGTGAACAGGATGGGGACCCCCACCACGAGGCCGGTGACGATGGTGCTGAAGCCCGGCGTGCGGTAGCGGGGGTGAACCCGGGCGAAGGGCTTGGGCAGCAGGCCGTCGCGGCTCATGCTCATCCAGATGCGGGGCTGGCCCAGCTGGAAGACGAGCAGCACGCTTGTCATGGCCACCACGGCCGCCACGCTCACCAGGAGCAGCATCCACTTGATGCCGCGCAGGGCGAACACCTCCGCCAGGGGGTCGCTCACGCCCAGCTGGCTGAAGGGCACCATGCCGGTAAGGACCAGTGCCAGCAGCACATAGACCGCTGTGCAGACCAGCAGGCTCAGCATCATGCTGCGGGGCAGATCGCGCTGTGGGTCACGGCTTTCCTCGGCAAGGGTGCTGACCGCGTCGAAGCCGATGTAGGCGAAGAAAACGGCGCTGGCCCCGGCCATCACCCCGCTGAAGCCGTTGGGCATGAAGGGTGTCCAGTGGTCGATGTCCACATGGGCGATGCCCACCCCTAGCACGAGCGCGATGATGGCCAGCTTGATGACCACCATGGCGTTGCTGGCGTTCCTGCTCTCCCTCACCCCCACGTAGCACAGGGCGGTGATCAGGGCGTTGATGCCAAAGGCGGGGAGGTCCATGATGATGCGCATGCCACCCATTACCGGTGCGGTGTTCCATGCGGTGAGGCCCTCGCCGGGCACACCTCCGGCGGCGGCGGCGGCCGCGCTGCGGTGGTTGATGGTGAGCCATTCGGGCAGATGCAGCCCGCCGGCGTCGAGCAGGTTGGTGAAATAGCCGCTCCAGCTGAAGGCCACGTAGATGTTGCCGATGCTGTACTCCATGAGCAGCGCCCAGCCGATGATCCAGGCGAAGAGCTCGCCGAAGCTCACATAGGCGTAGGTGTAGGCGCTTCCGCTGGCCGGCACGCGGGCAGCGAACTCGGCATAACAGAGCGCCGTGAAGCCGCAGGCCACGGCGCAAAGGACGAGCAGCAGCACCACCCCGGGACCGCCGGTGGCGCAGGCCTGCCCCATGCTGCTGAAGCTGCCGGCGCCGATGATCGCGGCGATGCCGAAGAAGGTGAGGTCGCGCAGGCCCAGGTGGCGGCCCAGCCCGTCGGGTCCATGTATCCCGCCCTCAGGTGCGGCATCGTGGGTGGCCGGCTTTCGGCGGAAGAGCTGCTGCATGCTGGATCGGTGCCTGGCCCCGTGTTTACCGTGCTTCCTGCCGTTGCCCTATTTCTCCAGCACGCCCTCCCATTTGCTCACCACCACGGTGGCCACGGCATTGCCCACCACATTGGTGGCGCTACGTCCCATGTCCAGCAGGTGATCAACGCCCAGGAGCAGCAGCAGGCCGGCCTCCGGGATGTCGAACAGGGCCAGTGTGCCGGCGATCACCACCAGCGAGGCGCGCGGCACGCCCGCGATGCCTTTGCTGGTCACCATGAGCACAAGCAGCATGGTGAGCTGCTGGGAGGTGTCGAGCTCGATGCCGTAGGCCTGCGCGATGAAGAGGCTGGCGAAGGTCATGTACATCATGCTGCCGTCCAGGTTGAAGCTGTATCCCAGGGGCAGGATGAAGCTCACGATGCGGTTGGGGCAGCCGAAGCGCTCCAGGTTCTCCAGGGTGCGCGGGTAGGCGGCCTCACTGCTTGCCGTGCTGAAGGCGAGGAGCAACGGGTCCTTGATCCGCCCCACGAGGGTGGTGGTGCGGCGCCCGATGATGGCCCAGCAGACCAGGAGCAGGATGGCCCACAGCAGCAGCAGGCCCACGTAGAACTGGGCGATGAAGGTGCCGTAGGTGGACAGGATGCCCAGCCCCTTGCGGGCGATCACGGCGGCCATGGCCCCGAAGACGGCGAAGGGGGCCGCGTTCATCACCATGCCGGTGACCTTGAGCATCACGTGGCCCAGGCTGTCCATGGCCTTCACGATGGGGGCGCCCTTTTCGCCGGTGGCGGCGCAGGCCACGCCCAGCATGAGGGCGAAGACCACGATCTGCAGGATCTCGTTGTCGGCCATGGCCTCCACCACGCTCTTCGGGAACACGTGGGTGATGAAACTGCGCAGCGTGAAGGCCTCACGGTCGATGCCGGCGCTCGCATCGGTCGGGGGCAGGGGCAGGTCCAGGCTGGTCCCCGGCTCGAAGAGGTTCACCAGCAGCATGCCCAGCAGGAGGCTGACCAGGCTGGCGCTGATGAACCACAACAGGGCACGCCCGCCGATGCGTCCCACGCTGCCCAGGTCGCCCAGCTTCGCCACGCCGACCACCAGTGTGCTGAGGACCAGCGGGGCGATGATCATCTTCACCAGCCGCAGGAAGATGTCGGTCAGGATGGAGATGTTGCTGCTGAAGGCCTCGATGGACGCCGTGTCCGGGAAGGCCGCCCGGTAGCCTGCGCCGGTGGCGATGCCAAGCACCATGGCGATGAAGATCCAGAGCGTGAGCCGGTTGCCTTTGGTCATGCGTGGCAATGTACGCGGTGCACCGCGGCCATGGAAAAAGGGGGCCTGGGCCCCCTTTCCCCGTTGGTCCGGTGGGCATCAGGGCGCCGGCAGGGTGCAGTCCTTGGCCTGAACGCCCTGCAGGTCCTGGGTGAGCAGCATATCGCTGCCCTGCTTGGTATTGCTCGTTCCCGCGTTGAGGGCCTTGAGCTTCTCGAACCAGCATTTCGCCATGCCCATGTCCTTCGTCTTGCTGTAGTGATAGAAGCCCAGGTAGAAGTAGGCCTCCTCCAGGTCCACCTTGTACTTGGCCTGGTCCTCGAGCTTGATCCGGCGCACCACCTCCTCGTAGTGGGGCCGGGCCTGCCAGGTGCGCTTGTCGGGGTCCATGCCCACGTTGGCCCGCGCACGGCCCAAGTGGCCCTGGTGCACGTTGGGTTGCTTCTCCACGTAGACGACCCAGGCGCTGTCGGCCACGGCGTGGAGACGGGCCTTGTTGGCGCTGCCACCCAGGTAGTAGAAATCGTTCACTTCCGGCTTACCGCTGGCGATCTTCTCCTGGTAGGCCGCGGTGGCCAGGTCGTGTCGTTTGGCCTTGCTGAAGGACTTGCCCGCCTCCGTGAACAGGTAGGCCTTGGTGCGGTCCATGCGGGCGGCCTTCAGGTAGCTCTCCCCGGCCAGGGAGTCCAGCGTGGTGGCACCGGTGGCGGACTTGCCGGCGAGGCCGCTGTAGATCTTGCCCATATACTCGTGGTCGGTGGAGATCACCTTGTCGGCGGGCTGCTCGGCGAAGTAGGCGTCCATGGCGGCCCGCGCGCCCTCGTGGTCGCCGGCCTCGCACCGTGCATAGCCTTCGATGCGCCGCAGGTTATTGTCCTTCACGCCCGATCCGCGCACGGCATCGATCTCCGAAAGGCTCTCGTTGTATTTGCCCACCAGGAAGAGGAACTTGGCGTAACGTACACGCGCGCTGATGTTGCCGGCATTGAGCTCCAGGTAGCGGTCGTAGTCGGCCGTGGCCTTCTCGTAGGACTTTGCCATGAAGTGCGCCTCGGCACGCCCGCTGTAGGCCGGGCCGAAGGAGGGGTCGATGGCGATGGCGTTGTCATACTCGGCCACTGCCGCCTCGTAGTTCTTGGCCCGGTGATACATGCGCGCCTTGCGGGAGATGGGAAGGGCGGAGCTGGGCAGCAGTTCGGCCGCGCGCTTGTAGGCCGCCATGGCCTCGCTGGCGTCGAACGAGCCCTGGGCCAGCAGCAGGTCACCGCGCAGGACGTGGGCGTAGGCGTCGTTGGGGTTGAGCTCCACGGCCTTGGTGATGCTGGCAAGGGCGGCGGCGAGGTCGGGGTCGGGGCCGCTGCCGTAGCCCTCGGCCACCTCGCGGTAGGTGAGCGCCTTGAGCTCCTTGGGGTTCTTGGCGGCCTTGTCCTCGGCCACCGCTGTGGCCTCTGCCAGTTTGGCCTTGGCCTGTTCGCGCCGCGCAAGGGCCTCCTGCAGGGCGCCCCCGGTTGCGTCATCGGGGATGCCCGCCGCGAAAAGCACCTTGCCCAGACCGGCATGGTTGAGCGGGTACCTGGGGTTCACCTCAACGCCGCGGCGGAAGCACAGGGCGGCGCTGTCCGGCTGCTCGTTCTCCCAGTGGTTCTCGCCCAGGAGGAACCACGCGGCCCCGTCGTTGGGGGCGGCGGCCAGCAGGCCGCGGAGGGCCGCGGCGGCGGCCTCGAACTGCTCGCGCTCGGTGAGGCGCTGGGCCTCCTGGTGGGTCTGTGCGTTCACGCCCAGGGTCACGCAGGCGAGCAGGACCAGGGTCAGTCGATGTGGAATGCGCTTGTCCATCGTTGTTCAGGGGGTCACGATCATCACGTCGCGGGCAGGCACGTGCGCCGGGGCGAGGCCTTTCTTGAGCAGGATGCGTTGACCCTTGTGTCCTGCCACAAAGGAAGCGAACCCCGTGCCAAGACCGCTCTTTCCTTCGGTGACCTGCATCAGCAGCGGCCTGCGCAGGGGGTACCGGCGGTCGGCCAGCGTACCCTGTGTGGGTGCGAGCGCGGGCTGGCCCTCCCGGTGGAGGCGCACGATGCGAAGCCCATCGCGCAGGGCCCGGCAGGCGGGGTCGTCCAGGTCGCTCAAGAGGCCGAAGCCGAGCAGGCCAATGGCGGTGCTGTCCTTCCTTAGGCGCTGCACCAGGTCCTCCGGCCCATCGGCCACCTGCACCTTCAGGGGGCGGTCGGCGTCGCCGCCCATAAGGCTGTCCACCAGGTGCCGTGCCACGCCGCTGCCGGAGTGGTCCAGCAGCGCGGTGCAGGCCCTGCCGCGCAGGCGTCCAGCCAGCAGCACCTCGCGCAACTCCGCCAGCCCAATGCTGTCTGGGCCATCCGGGGCGGCCAGCACGGCGATGGCATCGGTCGCAACGGCCTCCACATGCGGGGTGAGGCTGCGGGTGCGGAAGTAGGCCTCCTGCGCACCGCCTGGGCGGAAGCCGCCGAAGACCGCGCGCACGCTGTCGTTGAGCATGGCCTTCAGCAGGTCCCGCTCGGGCAGGTAGCGGATGTCCACGCGGGCCTTGGTGTAGATGGCCTCGAAGGTGGTGCGCTGGTCCTCCAGTACGGGGCGCAGGTCCTGGTCGGCCAGCACGAGCACATGTCCGAAGGTGGGGCTGTCATCCGTGCGTGGGTCGGGCGGTCCGCCGCTGCAGGCGGCCAGCAGGAGCAGGGCCGTGACCGGGGCGTTGCGCATCGGTTCAGGAGGGGTCCTGTGTGCGCCGCCGGCGCAACCACATCACCAGGCGCAGCACACCATAGCCCACCAGCACCAAAGCCAGCGCTGGCCGGTAGTGCGGCAGAACGTCCTTGGCAACGTCTGTGAGGCCGATCAAAAGGCCGGCCAGGATGTAGAAGCCCGACATGCCCAGCGCGAAGGCGTTGCGCAGGTCCATGGGCGGTGGCCGCGCCTCAGCGCAGGTCGAAGTTGATGGGGATCACGTACCGCACCTTCACGGCTCGGCCGTTCTGCTTGCCGGGGGCCCATTTGGGGGAGGCCTTCATCACGCGGATGGCCTCCTTGTCCAGGCCGGGGCTCACCCCGCGCACGGCGCGCACCTCGGTGATGCCACCATCCTTGTCCACCACGAACTCCACGAAGACCCGGCCCTCGATGCCCTGTTCGGCCTCCATGGTGGGGTACTTCACGTTCTTGCCGAGGTACTTGTAGAACTCACCCTCCCCGCCGGGGAAGGTGGGCTTCTCCTCCACCGCCGCGAACATCCACACCTCCTCCTCAACTTGCGGCGGGGCGTCAACGCCAGCGGAAGTCCCTTCAGGGGATCGCCTTGACGAACGCTCCACAGGGCGGGCGGGGCAGGAAGCCAGCTCGGGGGCCGCAGCCCCCCCGCCGCCCACGGCCCGGCTGAAAAGGTCGTCATAGGCCAGCAGCACATCCCCCAGCGGGCCGTTCGTCCACGCCAGCGACCGGCGGCCGTCAGTGAGCAGGAAGGTGGTGACCTGTTGCCCCCCGGGTGCGTCTTCGGTGCGGGAGCGGTGCGCCGCGGCCAGCTCATCAACCAGCAAGGAACCAACCCCGGGGCGCGGCAGGTAAAGCAAGGCCGAACCGCCGGCTGCCGTGCGCAAACGGCAAAGCCTTGAACCTGCGCCATGCGACCAGCAACGGCTGGTGACGCCCGCCTCGCGGCCGTTCCACCGGAAGTGGTCACCGGCATCCAGGCGCACCGCGCCCCAGCCCTCCAAGGCCAGGAAGCCGGACAGGTCCTCCAGGGTGGCCTGCTGCGCACGAAGGAACTGGTGGGCGTTGAGGCGATCGCCCTGGGCACAGGCCTGCACGGTCGCCATGAGTACTAGCAGGCAGCCCAGGGTACGGAGGAGGACCGCCGGACCTTCGGGCTTGCTGCGGCAGGACCGGTTCATTTCTTCTTGTTCCGGCGGGCGGCGCGCCATGCCCAGGGAGGCACTGGAGCGGGATCCGCCCAAAGCCCGCGCCGCTCGGACCGCGCCTGTTCCTGCAGCACCGTGTAGGAGGCATCCTTGCTATATTTAATAAAATGCCACGCATACCCCGACCGTACCATGGCCTTGTTCACGTTGGTGCCATCGGCGATTACAACGGAAATAAGGCGCCCATAGCGATCCGGACGCCCGGCCCTCTCAACACGGACGGCCTTACCATAGCACAGGCTAGACAAGCGTTGCTTAGCTGCCTTTCCGAAAGGTTGTCCGCTCTCCGGCGTGTCAATGTGTGCTAGGCGTACACGCACCACGCTCTTCCCGTAGAGCACATCTATGGTATCTCCGTCCTTGATTGCAACCACCTTGGCAGAGAAGGTGGCCGGGACAATAACCGTTTCTTGAAAAGATAAGGCTCGACCGACGTTCTCCTGACAATCCGTGAGAAGCGCAACGGCCAGAAGGACATTTCGCAGGAAGGGCCCAGGGAACATCAGCGCAGGAAGAAGAAGTACAAGGCCCCTTGCCTGGGGCGAACGCCCTGCACCCGGCCCACCAGGCGCCCGGACGCATCACGCACATCGGTGCCATCCACCCGTCCCAGAAGGCGGCCCGAACCATCGCGCACATCGGTGCCCGCGATGCGGCCGGCCAGCCGGCCACCCGCATCGCGCACATCCTCGCCGTCCAACCGCACGAACAGCCGTCCCGAGGCATCGCGCACGTCGGTCCCATCAAAGCGGTACAGCAGACGGCCGGATGCATCACGCACTTCGCCGCCATCGATCCGCGCCTCCAAACGACCCGCGGCATCACGCACATCCTGGGCCGCACCGGCGAATGCGAACAGGCAGGACAAGACCAACATGCAACTGCGCATCATGGTGAAAAGTACGATGGGTGAACGGATGCCCAGGCCGCGGCTCACTTCCTTTTCGCCCTGGGCTTCGCCCCGTTGGGCACAACGGCCCCCAAGATCAATCCGAAGTGCTGCTTGGCCTTGGGGCCGTCGCCATCCAGCAACGCTTCTGGCGGTATGCGGAGGATCTGCGCAAGTTCGAGAAAGCGTATCAAGGACATCTCTCTGCGGCCACTTTCCAAGCGGCTGTAAGCATTCTGCGAGATACCCAGACGGTGGGCCATGGCCAGCTGGCTGATGCCCCTGGCACGCCGGACAGCCCGTAAACGCTCAAGAACGCCTTCCAAATGGCCATCGGGAAGAATGCTCGCTGCTGCCTCCATGCTCGCAATGCTAACGTCTCACTGCGCCAAAACACGACGTAGTGTTCTGCTGGCTTCTCTGATGCACAACCGATGGATATGATCGGTAGCACAAGGGTACATATTCCGTGCCGCATGGCCAGCATCCGTATCATCGATTTCACCCGGCCGTTCGTCGATATATATGCCATATTGGGATATTCCATGACCAGAATGGTTATCTTTGCCCCGTGTCGATCCACATCGGAAAAGAAATCCTGCGCGTGCTCCAAGAGCGCGGTATGACGAAAGCGCGCTTCGCAGAGCGCATCGGCCGTAACCGTGTCAACATTTACGGACTCTTCCGCAGCCCGGACTGCAACACTGCCGTCCTGCGCAAGGTGTGCGTGGCCCTGGACTACGACTTCTTCCGGATGCTGAGCAACGAGTTGCAGGCCTCCCCGGACAAGGTGGCCGAGCCCGGCGCTGCGTTCAAGTCGCCCGGCGGTCGCACCCCGATGCGCATCGTGATCGAGGTGGACCCGGGAGACCAGCATGCCCAGGAGGCTGCGGTGAAGCTGGCCGAGCGGCTGCGCGACGAATAGCCCCCTCCCCGGGGCACACGTGACCGGCCCGGGTGGCCAGGTGGCGGTATTTTCGTGGCCCGATGTTGAAGCAAGGCCTTTTCCAAAAGCTGCAGCAGAAGCTCAGCCCGCAGCAGATCCAGCTGATGAAGCTGCTGCAGGTGCCCACCGCCGAACTGGAGCAGCGCATCAAACAAGAGATCGAGGAGAACCCCGCGCTGGAGGAGGGCGAGGAGGGCGGGGACGAGGACCTGCCCACGGAGGACCAGGCCATCGCCGGGAGCGAGGAGGATGGGGAGCGAGATGGGAGCGATGACCGCGATGACATCGACCTGAGCGACTATTTCCCGGATGACGACACCCCGGATTACAAGCTGCAGGTCAACAACCGCGGCGCCGATGAGGAGGAGCGCGAGGTGCCCCTTGCCGGCGGGACCTCCTTCCAGGAGGCGTTGATGCAGCAACTGGCGCTGCGCGACATCGACGAGCGCACCGAGGAACTCGGGCAGCACCTGATCGGCAACCTGGACGAGG
>CAZUNW010000067.1:0-11049 GCA_964621425.1 uncultured Chryseobacterium sp.
CCATGGATGATCATGCTGGTGATGGTGGTCTTGCCGTGGCTCCCGCCTATGACCACGCGGGTCTTGTCCCTGGTCTGCTCGTGGAAATAAGACGGATAACTGTATACCGGGATACCGAGTTCGCGCGCCCGCAGCAGCTCGGGGTTGTCCGCGCGGGCGTGCATGCCCAGGATCACCGCGTCGATGCCCTTGTGGATGCGCAGCGGGTCCCAGCCCAGCTTCTCGGGTAGCAGGCCCAGTCGGTCCAGGCGGCTGCGGCTGGGCTCGAAGATCTCGTCGTCGCTGCCGGTGACCTCATACCCCTTCTGGTGCAGGGCGATGGCGAGGTTGTGCATGGCGCTGCCGCCGATGGCGATGAAATGGACCGTGCGCATGGGGCGAAGTTGCTGGCAAGGGCCCGGCGCCAGGCCCGCATTCCACAGGAATGCTTCAACCGGTCGATGTGGGCAGCACAACGGGCTGCGCGGAGGTGTAGCTTCGGCGCTCCAAGATGGAATTGCACGTCATCGACACCGGCTACTTCAAGCTCGACGGCGGCGCCATGTTCGGCGTGGTGCCCAAGGTCCTCTGGAGCAAGGTCCACCCGCCCGACGAGAAGAACCTCTGCACGTGGGCCATGCGCTGCCTGCTGGCGGTGGACGGCGACCGGCGCATCCTCATCGACAACGGCATCGGCGACAAGCAGGATGCCAGGTTCTTCGGGCACTACGACCTGCATGGCGAGGCCACGCTCGATGGATCGCTGCGGAAGCTCGGGTTGTCCAGGGAGGATATCACCGATGTATTCCTGACGCACCTGCACTTCGACCATTGCGGCGGCAGCATCGTGCGCAAGGGCGAGGGCTTCGCGCCCGCCTTCAGGAACGCCACCTACTGGAGCAACGAACACCACTGGGATTGGGCCACCCGGCCCAATCCGCGGGAAAAGGCCAGCTTCCTGAAGGAGAATATCCTGCCCATCCAGGAGAGCGGCCAGCTGAAGTTCGTGGACATCGGGCGCACCGACCCGGGGGCCAGCACCTTCGTGAAGGACCTCTTCCCGGGTTTCGATGTGCTGGTGGTGAACGGCCATACCGATGCCATGATGATCCCCCACATCCGGTACAAGGGCCGTACCGTTTGCTACATGGCCGACCTCCTGCCGAGCGTGCACCACATCCCCCTGCCGTGGGTCATGGCCTACGACACACGCCCGCTGCTCACCCTGCAGGAGAAAGCCGCCTTCCTTGAACGCGCGGCCGATGATGATCACGTGCTATTCCTTGAGCATGACAGCGTGAACGAGTGCGCCACGCTCGAGCGCACGGAGAAAGGCGTGAGGCTTGGGGAAGTGCTTCCGCTGCAGGCCTTGTGATTCACCAGAGGTCCACCCCAAGGATACGCAGCGTGCCGTAAGGCAGGCCGATGTAAAGTCCGTCCGGGCGCTGCTCGGTGGGAAAGGTGGCGATGTTCACCGTGGAACCACGGCGTGCGCGGCCTGTAGCCGGATCGAAGGCGAACCGGTGCCAGGGACAGACCAGGTGACCATCTTCGCACCAACCGCCCTCGAAGCTCCTGCCCTGATGGGGGCACTTGTCCTCCATGGCGAAGAGACCGGCCTCCGTCCGCACCAAACGAAGGATGTGGCCGTGCAACCTGAGGCGCAGGTGGTGGCCCGCGGCAAGCGCAGCCACCCGGTCATCATCCACCCTTCGCCAGCGTATCCCTTCCACCCACATGGGGTGCAAAGATGAGGGCCCCATCACGGCGGACATCGTGGCACCGTAGGCCGCGCTTCTCACAGCGTGAGCGCAACCGCCATCGGGCGCGACCGTCCAGTGCGGGGGAAAGCACCGCATACCCTCCTGGCCGGAGCCGGTCCAAACCGGCATCTGCGCGACGGAGGTCCGCCCCGGCGATCACCACCACATCAAAGCGTGGAGGCCCGGGCGGGGGGATCGTGTCCCCCACCACGAGCACCTGCATGCCCGCACCGAACCAGGCGCCTCCACCGCCGCGCGTGAAGTGCGCCTTGAAGCCCCGCCCTGTGGAAAGGTCGGCGCGGGCGAGCGTATCCCGCACCACAGCACCCGTGTGGCGGGTGAAGCGCTCCAGGCGGTCGGAGCCCGCTGTGTGCCCGGGGACCTCCTCCACCACCACCGCCGAAGAGCCCTCGCGCAGCGCCATCACCAGACCGGTGCGGTCATCGAAGACAACGAACTGCCGCAATGCATGTCCGTGCTCCACCTGGAATACCACGCTCAGGGCGATCAGGGGCAGCGACAGCATGGCAGCAAGGCGCCCTGCGCGCTGGCCGCCCAGCCGGTCGAGGCACACGCCCAGGATGAGCAGCATCAGCAGGGCTGCCTGAAGCGGCGAAACGCGCACATCCGGATAGGCCAATGGAGCGGCCGCGAAGAGCTCGCCCACCTTGCCGATCACCAGCACCAGGCCCCCGAGCGCATCGGCCACGAAAGGGCCCAACACCGGAACGGGTAGCACCAGCAGAAGGACGAGGCCTCCCACCACGCCCACGTTCACCAGGGTGACGATGACGACGTTGGCCGGCAGGAACCAGACCGGGAAGGCCTTGAAGACCGCCAGGGATAAGGGCGTGGTGAACAACTGCGCTGCCAGCGACACCGCAACCAATGACCACACGTGCCGCAGGACGATGTTCCCGGGCGTCCACAGCGCACGCAGGGGATCGTAGCACAGCATGATACCCAGCACAGCGAGGAACGACAGCTGGAAACTCAATTGGAATAGCATCCGGGGATCCCAGACAAGCAGCAGGAAGGCCGCACCGAACAAGGTGTTGAGACCAGCCGTGCGTCGGCCCAGCATGCCCGCGATCACGAAAAGTGTGCACATCACCGTGGCCCGGAGCACCGAGGGGGTGGCCCCTGTGAGCCCCGCGTAGCCCCAGAGCAGGAGCAGCACGATGCATCCCCGCACCCACCACGCCCAGCGCCTTCCTCCCATCGGCTTGAGCAGTGTCATGAGCACCCAATAGATGAGGGCGACGTGCATGCCGCTGACGGCAAGCACGTGCATTGTGCCACTGCGGGCGAAGACCTGCTTCTGGTCCGCATCGAGCTCGGAACGCACACCCAGCAGCAGGGCGAGCACCACGGCACGCTCCCGGTCAGGCAGCCCGCTCTCCTCGAGCCAGCGCCACACGCGCTCCTGCGCGGGGATGAACAGGTCCGTCCACCTGTGGTGATGGGCCACGCGCCGCCATGCCCCGGCGGTGGCATAGCCCTGCCGGTTGACGCCGCGCGATGCCGCCCATCCACCCGCATCGAACCCGCCCGGATCGGGAGTCCGACGGAAGCCCTCCAGCTCGGCACGCACCACGAGCACATCGCCAGGCATCACGCGCGGACGCAAGGAGTCCACCCCAAGGGTGAGCATAACGGGCGCATCGGTTGCACGGGCGGTATCGCCGTTCCATGAGCGCATCAGCAGGGCGTCACATCGGACATGTTCGGCGGATGCGCCATGCACCACATCCACCTCCACCAAGTGGGCCGCGCCGGGACCAGAGGGCGGAAGTACATGGGCGGTTCGCAGGGACCACCAGCCCAGGCCGAGGAGCACGAGGGCGGGCACCGCGCATGCGTAGGGCACCCAGCGCAACCGAAAAGGTACCGGGAACAGTGCCGGAACAGCCACCAGGAGCAGCGCAACGACCGCGGCGACCGCGAGGCCGGCGAGCGGAAGCGCCAGCATGGAGCCGGCGGCGAGCCCGATGGCGAAGGGCAGGGTGATGCGCAGCATCGGCGCCCGATGCCATCCAGACCAGAACAAGGCGCTGCGGTCCATGCCCATTTCCGTCAGCGGCAAGGTATCCAGCGCACGATCATGGAAAAGCGGCGTACGGTACATTCGCCCGAAACACGCCCTGCTGATGGCCACACCCGATCGGTCCACCGGCTCCCGTTGGGGGCGCATCGGCTACATCCTGTTCCTGCTCGTGTTCACCGTGGCGTGTGTGGAACTGGGTGCACGCTATTACCTGGGCCATGTGCTGCACAAGGCCAGCGAGAACAAGTTCCGGTTCAACAGCTACCGCGTCTACGAGCATGTGCCGGGCTACCGGGAAGTGGAAGGCGACCACGTGCGCATGGCGATCAATTCCAACGGATTCAGGCGCTCGCAGGATGTCCCGCTCAAGAAGCCGGCCGGCACGGTGCGCATCTTCTTCCTCGGGGGGTCGGCCGCGCACGGCATCAGCAGCGCCGCACCCTACCCGGTGGTGCATGTGGACCAGGATGAAACCGTGGACGCCCACCTGGAGCGCATCCTTGCCGGTGCGATGCCGGGCCGGCGGGTGGAGGTGATAAACGCCGCCGTGACGGGCTACCAGGTGTTCCAGCACACCCAGTACCTGCTCACCGAACTGCTTGCCTATGACCCGGACCTGGTGATCTTCTTCGATGGGGCGAACGACCATTTCGTGAGCGAGCCGGAATACCGGTACATGGAGGACTTCCGCTACCAGTTCTGGCGGTCACGCCTGCAGCAACCATCGCTGGGCGGGCTTTTCACCTACATGGGTCACTGGCTGTCCCGCTACAGCGCGGCCTTCCGGGGTTACATGGCGTGGAGCATGATGCGCGATGCGGTCCGCAGCGGCGAGCGCGTGGACTGGCAGGCGCCCCATGCGGATGACGCGACCACGGTAAACGCCCACAAGGCCGTCTCGCACGACCAGTTCCTGCGTGCCATCGAGACCAACCTCTTCCTCCTGAAGCGCGATGGTGTGAAGACCATCCTGTGCCTGCAACCCATGCTCGTTTTGAGGGACACGACCCTGCTGGCCGCCGAGGAGAAGGCCTTCCTGCACAAGGACCCGAACGTGAAGGCGCTCCATCCCGTTGTGCTGGAGGAGCTGCGCGATGTGGCCGGTCGGTGGCAGGTACCCTTGCTCGACCTGAATGTCGCCTTCAATGACACTGCGTACAGGGGGCGCCAGCTGCTGATCGACTACTGCCACCTGAACGGGCAGGGCGGCGAGGTCTGCGCGAAGGCGATCGCGCCTGTGGCACTGCGGCTGCTTTCCCCCGGGCAAACGGACAGCACAGCTACAGTACCTGCAGCACCAGGCATTTGAGGTAGAGGCTCTCGGGGATGCTCCAGTGCACCGGATGGTCCGGCGGCTGGGTGCCGTAATACACCTCGCGCAACTGGCGGCGGGCGTCACGCGCCGCATCGGCCACCATGGCCCGGAACAGCTGCGGCGTCATGTGCTGGCTGCAACTGCAGGTCACAAGGAACCCTCCCCGTGGCAGGCACTTCATGGCCCGCAGGTTGATCTCCTTGTACCCCCGCGTGGCGCTGTCCAGGGTGGCCCGGCTCTTGGCGAATGCCGGGGGATCGAGCACGATTACGTCCCACCTTCGGCCTGCGCGGCTGGCCTCGGTGAGCGAATCGAAGACATTCGCCTCACGGAAGGAGCACAAGCCCGACAGTCCGTTCCGATCCGCATTCGCCGCAGCCGACCGGACGGCCGTGGCACTGATGTCCAGGCCCTCCACACGCGCCGCGCCGTAGTGCGCTGCACTGAGAGCGAAGCCCCCGGTGTGGGTGAAGCAGTCGAGTACATCCGCACCCTTCACCACAGGCGCGATGGCTGCATGGTTGAGGCGCTGGTCCAGGAAGTGTCCGGTCTTCTGCCCCTCGGCCACATCTACATCCAGGCTGAGGCCGTTCTCCACGATGATGGACCGGGTGGGAAAGCTCTCGCCCAGGAAACCCTTCACCAGGGGCAGTCCCTCCTTCTCCCGGATGGACACGTCGTTCCGCTCATAGAACCGCGTGATCCCCGTCACCTCACGCAACGCTTCGACGATGCTCAACTTCCAGCGGTCGATCCCCAGGCTCAGCGTCTGCAGCACGATGATGTCGCCGAACTTGTCGGCCACGCAGGCCGGAAGCCCATCCGACTCGCCGAAGAGCACCCGACAGGTGGTGGTATCCACCAAACGCCGGCGATGTTCCCATGCCTCGCGGACACGCCGCAGGATGAACGCATCATCGATGGTCTCATCAAGGTCCGTGGTGAGCATGCGCGCCCGGATCTTGCTGGCCGGATTGTAGTAGGCCTGCCCGATGGGGAGCCTGCGCGTATCGAACACCTGCACGATGCCTCCGGGAACCGGGTCGCCCTCGGTACGCACCACCTGGTTGTCATAGACCCAAGGGTGACCACCGCGGACGCGGTCGCGGGGGTCCTGGATGGTTAGGCGGGGCTGCATGCGGGGGCGCAAGGTAGACCGGCCGCAGCCGCCGCAGCACGGACCGATCGCCCGGGCACCGATCTTCGCGGCACAAGCGATACGCATGATGGACAGCGGAATGGATGTGGCCGTGATCGGCGCAGGGACGATGGGCAGTGGCATCGCCCAAGTAGCCGCCCAGGCCGGTCACCGGGTGAGGATGTACGATGCACGCCCGGGAGCCGCTTTGCGCGCAGCCGAGGGCGTGCGCAGCACCTTCGGCAGGCTTGCGGAAAAAGGCCGCATGTCATTGGCGGATGCCGGGGCAGCGGGTAGACGCATCAGTACCCAGGAAGCGCTGGAGGAACTCACCGGCTGCCAGCTGGCCATCGAGGCCATCGTGGAGGACCTGGGTGCCAAGCGCACCCTCTTCGAATCCCTCGAGCAGGTCCTTGGCCCGGATGCCGTGCTCGCCACCAACACCAGCAGCCTATCCGTGACGGCCATTGCGGGCACCTGTGCACACCCGGGGCGGGTGATCGGCCTCCATTTCTTCAATCCCGCGCCGCTGATGCCGCTTGTAGAAGTGGTGCCCGGCCTCGCAGGTGACGCAGGTCTTGCAGAAGCCAGCCACAGGCTGATGACCGCATGGGGCAAGGTCCCCGTGATCTGCAAGGACACCCCGGGGTTCATCGTGAATCGCGTGGCAAGACCGTTCTACGGAGAGGCCCTCCGGATCTATGAGGAGGGCATTGCGGACATGGCCACGATCGACCACGCCATGCGGACCGTGGGCGGGTTCCGGATGGGGCCCTTTGAGCTGATGGACCTGATCGGGAACGACATCAATTTCGCAGTGACCCGCAGCGTGTTCGACGCCTTCTTCTACGACCCGCGCTACCGGCCCAGCCTCACCCAGCAGCGCCAGGTGGAAAGCGGACGACTTGGGCGTAAAACAGGGCGTGGCTACTACGATTACGCCGGCGGAAGCACACTTCCGCCCCCTGCAGAGGACGCGGTACTCCTTGAACAGGTGTGCCGTCGCATCCTGGTGATGCTCATCAACGAGGCCGTGGATGCGCTCCACCTGGGCATCGCCGGCCGCGATGACATCGAACTGGCGATGACGAAGGGCGTGAACTACCCCAAAGGCCTGCTGCGCTGGGCCGATGACATGGGACTGGCCAACTGCCTCAACATGCTCGAACACCTGCAGGCGGAGCACGGCGAGGACCGCTACCGCCCGTCCCCCCTGCTTCGCCGAATGGTACGCTCGGAACGGCGCTTCCACGACGCATGACCCCAGGCGCGGCAGATTTGTTTTCCATGGAGAATAATCGCCTTACCTTCGCCCTCGAAACCAATCTAACGACCCT
Source organism: uncultured Chryseobacterium sp. (assembly GCA_964621425.1). Lineage (GTDB taxonomy): Bacteria > Bacteroidota > Bacteroidia > Flavobacteriales_F > PHOS-HE28 > PHOS-HE28. The sequence goes on from CAZUNW010000067.1 coordinate 7,580, forward strand.
CGACAGATGAACATCAAGTTCTTGAGCGCCATCACGCTGGTGGCCATTACCCTTGCCTCCTGCGGCAGCGGTGGAAATGCGGACGGTGCCAATGCAGCGGATTCCACTGCCGTGGACGCCAATGCGACGGAGGTGACCTACTTGGTGGACGCAGCTGCCAGCCAGCTCAGCTGGAAGGGCACGATGCTCGGCATCAAACACCACGATGGCACCATGAAACTCAGCGAAGGCAAATTTGCCGTGAAGGGCGGGCAGCTGATGGCCGCCTATTGCACCGTTGACATGAAGAGCATGGTGCCCCTGGACACCAACTACAACAAGGACTACACGAAGGAGAAGCTCCTGGGACACCTGGCAAGCGCCGACTTCTTCGCGGTTGACAGTTTCCCGACAGCGACCATCAATGTGATGGCGGCCACGGGCAACACCGCCACCGCGGAAATGACACTGCGGGGCCGGACAAACCCTGAGACCATCACCGACATCGTGATCATCGAGGAGAACGGAATGGCCACGGCCACCGGGAAACTCGTGTTCAACCGCCAGAAATATGGCGTGGCATGGTCCAGCGGATCCAAGGATGCCGTCCTGAGCGACGACGTCGAGATCACGGTGTCCATCGTGGGCAAGAAGCCGTAACCCGCAGTACCACCAAGTAATCAAAGGGCGGCCTGGTGCCGCCCTTTGTCTTTCACACACGGACAGCGCGCGTTGGACTGCCTAATTTGCGGCCCTTCCCTTCACCGCCATGGCCAGCCCTTCCCGGACAACCACCCCCGAGCTGTTCGCCCCGTTGCACGTGATCGGCGTGGACACCCCCATCGGCAGGGTCTTCCTCGAAAGCGATGGCCAGCTGATCACGCGGGTATCGTTCGAGACGCTCACCGGCAGCCGTGCGAAACAACCCGCCCTGCTGGGAACTGCTGCGAAGCAGATGGAGCAGTATTTCAAGGGCAAGCGCAAGGCGTTCGAGCTGCCGCTCCAGCGGATGGGTACGCGGTTCCAGCAGCTGGTATGGGCGGCCATTGACGACATCCCCCATGGAAGCACCGTATCCTTCCAAGCCATCGGCGAACGGATCGGCGGGCGGGCCATGGGGCGTACCGTAGGCCTGGCATGCAGCAGTAATCCAATGCCCCTGCTCATTCCCTGCCACCGCGTGATCGCCATGGACGGGCTTCTCTCCGGCTACGTGGGGGAATTGTGGCGCAAGAAATGGCTGCTTGAGCACGAGGGCGCGCTGCCCAAGGAGCTTTTCGCGGATGCCGGCCGCTGAGCCGGTTCCTTAACGTTTTTTTGGATCGCGTTCCCACCGGTCCGGGTAATTTTGCAAGGCACACATGGACATCCGCATCGAAGGGCTAACCAAGCGCTACGGCCAGCAGGCTGCGGTGGACGGTATCAGCCTATCCGTGAGGCCCGGTGAGGTGCTGGGCTTCCTGGGCCCGAACGGGGCCGGGAAGACCACAACCATGAAGATGCTGTGCGGCCTTCTGGCCCCTGATGCGGGGACCATCCATGTAGGCGGACGCTCTGTGTTGACGGAACCACAGGCGGTGCGCCGCCACATCGGGTACCTGCCGGAGAACAACCCGCTCTATGAGGACATGCCGGTGCTGGACCACCTGCGCTTCAGCGCCCGTGTGCAGGGTTTGTCGGAGTCGCGCATCCGCGAACGCCTGGCCGAAATGGTGCGTGTCTGCGGGCTCGACACCGAGAAGCACAAGCGCGTGGGCGAGCTCAGCAAGGGCTACCGACAGCGTGTGGGGCTCGCACAGGCGATGGTGCATGATCCGGAGGTCCTCATCCTGGATGAGCCCACCACCGGGCTCGACCCCAACCAGATCGTCGAGATCCGGGAACTGATCAAGGAGGTCGGGCGCGCCAAGACGGTGATCTTCAGTACGCACATCCTTCCCGAGGTGGAAGCCACCTGCGACCGCATCCTCATCATCAGCAAAGGGCGTATCGTCGCGGACGGAACACCGGCCGAGCTGCGCCGCCAGGCGCAGGGAAGCCTGCTGGTGCGCGTGCGCATCGAGGATGTGCCTGCGGATGCCGCCGCAGCCGCCCTTCGCGGACTGCCCGGGGTGCTGGCCGTGGAGGAGGCCACGGGAGGAGCATTGATGTTGCAGGCGGGTGCGCAGGAGGGCATCGCCCGCGCGGTTTACGGGCTGTGCGTGCGGAACGGATGGACCCTCACCGAGCTGCATTCACCTGGATCCCGGCTGGAGGACATCTTCCGCGACCTGACCCTGAACTGACGAACCATGGCCACCACCTGGACCATCGCCCGGAGGGAGCTCGCCTCCTTCTTCGATTCACTCATGGCCTACATCCTGCTTGTGGTGTTCCTTGGCATCAGCGGTTTCTTCACCTGGTGGTTCGGTGCGGACATCTTCATGCTTGGACAGGCCGAGCTCACCAGCTTCTTCAACATTGCCTATTGGAGCCTTTTCTTCTTCATCCCCGCCCTCACCATGCGCACGCTGGCCGAGGAGCGTCGCACCGGCACGCTGGACCTGCTGCTCACCAAGGCCGTCACCGACTGGCAGGTCGTGACGGGCAAGTTCCTTGCCTGCCTGGCTCTTATCGCACTGGCACTCCTCAGCACGCTGCCATACTATGCAACCGTGGCCCGTATCGGCGCGATCGACCATGGTGCCGCGGTTTGCGGATACCTCGCTCTGCTGCTGATGAGCGCCAGCTACATCGGCATCGGTGTGTTCGCGAGCAGCTTAACGAACAACCAGCTCGTGGCCTTCCTGATCGCTCTGGTGATCGGTGCCTGCTTCCACCTGCTCTTCGGTGTGGTGGCCGCCACCCTTACCGGAACAGTGGGCCGCATTTGCGACTTCCTCGGCATGGGCGTGCACTTCGACTCCATGTCACGCGGCGTGGTTGACAGCCGCGATGTGCTCTACTTCCTCAGCATCGCCGCCGCAGGACTGGTCGGCGCCGAGCTCCAACTCGCCAGGCGCGGCCTGCAACGTTGACCACGATGAGGACCAAGGCCTCCATGATCCGTTTTGCCGCGCTCTTCGTCGCGGTGGTGGTGCTTGCCAATTTGGTGGGCTCGCGCTTCCACTTCCGGCTGGACCTGTCTAGCGACCAGCGCTACACGCTGAGCAAGGCCACGCGCGACATCCTGGCCGGTCTGCCCGAGGCGGTGACCATCACAGGCTACTTCACCGAGGAACTGCCGCCCGACCTGGCCGTGGCGCGTGACGAATTCCGCGACCTCCTCGTGGAGTATGCAGCCCGCTCCGGGGGCAATGTGGTGTTCGAAATGATCGACCCCGCCTCCGCCGACTCGCTCGAACAACAGGCACTGGCAACGGGCATACGGCCTCTTCTCGTGAACACCCGCGAGAAGGACAAGGCCGAGCAGATCAAGGCGTTCATGGGCGCGGTCGTGCGCATGGGCGACCAGCAGGCGGTGATCCCCGTGGTGCAACCAGGTGCGCCCA
>CAZUNW010000068.1:0-10990 GCA_964621425.1 uncultured Chryseobacterium sp.
GGCGTGGAGAAAGAGCTTGGCATCACCAAGGAGGACATCGGCAAGACGATCACCATCGAGGAGTACAACGCCGCGTGCAAGAAGGCCGTGATGCGCTACACCGATGTGTGGAACGACCTCACCAAGCGCATCGGCTTCTGGCTCGACCTGGAGAAGCCCTACGTCACCTACCACACCAAGTACATCGAGAGCGTGTGGCACCTGCTGAAGCAGCTCCACGACCAGGACCTGCTCTACAAGGGCTACACCATTCAGCCTTACTCGCCCGCCGCAGGCACGGGCCTCTCCAGCCACGAACTGAACCAGCCCGGCACCTACAAGCCGGTGAAGGACACCAGCGTGGTGGCGCAGTTCAAGGTGAAGCGTGACGCGAACAGTGAATGGCTCTTCAAGGACGCCTTCGGTGAGGTCTTCATCCTCGCGTGGACGACCACACCGTGGACCCTGCCCAGCAACTGCGCGCTCACCGTGGGCCCCAAGCTGGACTATGTGCGCGTGAAGACCTTCAACCCCTATACCCATGCGCCACAGACCGTGGTGCTGGCGAAGTCCAGGCTGAACGCGTACTTCAAGGAGGACAACAAGGACTCCGCGTTCGAGGACTATAAGAACGATGGGAAGAACATTCCCTGGAGCATCCTCGATGAGTTCTATGGCCACCAGCTGGAGGGCGTCCGCTACGAGCAACTGCTCCCCTACGCCACACCGGAAGGCGGCGATGCGTTCAAGGTGATCGGCGGTGATTTCGTGACCACCGAGGACGGTACCGGTGTGGTGCACACGGCGCCCAGCTTCGGTGCGGACGACCAGCGCGTGGCGAGGCAGCACGGCATCGGGTCGCTCACCTTGGTGGACCTGCGCGGCCGCTTCAAGCCGGAAGTGACCGACTTCGCGGGCGAGTACGTGAAGGCCGAGTACCTGGACAAGAAGGACCAGGAGGCCGAAGCGAAGAAGCAGGGGCGCGACAAGTACCTCAGCGTGGACGAGCGCATCGCCATCAAGCTGAAGACAGAGGGCCGCGCCTTCAAGGTGGAGAAGTACGAGCACAATTACCCGCACTGCTGGCGTACCGACAAGCCCGTGCTCTACTACCCGCTCGACAGCTGGTTCGTGCGTGTGACCGCGAAAAAGGACCGGCTCATCGCGCTGAACAAGACCATCACCTGGAAGCCCGAGAGCACAGGCACCGGCCGCTTCGGCAACTGGCTCGAGAACCTGCAGGACTGGAACCTCTCGCGTTCGCGCTACTGGGGCATTCCGCTGCCCATCTGGCGCACCGAGGACGGAGATGAGGAGCTCTGCATCGGCTCGCTGAAGCAGCTGAAAGAGGAGATCGCGCGTGCCGTGAAGGCCGGTGTGATGGCGGCCGATCCCTATGCCGCGTTCGATCCCGCGGACATGAGCGATGCCAACTACGACCGCATCGACATCCACCGTCCCTACGTGGACCACATCGTGCTGGTGAGCCCCGGTGGCAAGCCCATGCACCGGGAGACCGACCTCATCGACGTGTGGTTCGACAGCGGTGCCATGCCCTACGCGCAGTGGCATTACCCCTTCGAGAACGAAGCCACCTTCAAGGAGAAGTTCCCCGCCGCCTTCATCGCCGAGGGTGTGGACCAGACACGCGGCTGGTTCTACACCCTGCATGCCATCGCCACGCTCACACAGGATTCCGTGGCCTACCGGACGGTGGTGAGCAACGGCCTGGTGCTCGACAAGGTGGGCCAGAAGATGAGCAAGCGCCTGGGCAACGCGGTGGACCCCTTCAAGACACTGGACCAGTACGGCGCCGATGCCGTGCGCTGGTACATGATCAGCAACGCCTCGCCCTGGGAAAACCTGAAGTTCGACGCCGAGGGCATCACCGAGGTGCAGCGCAAATTCTTCCGCGCGCTCTTCAACACCTACAGCTTCTTCGCGCTGTACGCCAACATCGACGGCTTCGATGGAAAGGGTGAAGCCACGCTCACCGAAAGCGACCGTTGGATCCTGTCACGCCTCAACAGCGTGCTGAAGCTGGCCGATGCGGGCTATGCCGATTACGAGCCCACCATTGCCGCGCGTGCCATCCAGGACTTCGTGGTGGAGGACCTGAGCAACTGGTACGTGCGCCTCAACCGACGCCGCTTCTGGAAAGGCGAGCTCGGCCCCGACAAGAACGCGGCGTTCCAAACCCTGCACCGGTGCCTGGAGGTGGTTGCCATGCTCAGCGCGCCGATCGCGCCCTTCTTCAGCGACCGGCTGCACCGCGACCTGCAAGGGGCGAGCGTGCACTTGAGCGACTGGCCGAAGCACGACGAGCACGCCATCGACCTGGAGCTGGAGCAGCGCACCGCCCTGGCGCAGAAGCTCACCTCGTTGGTGCTCAGCATCCGCAAAAAGGAAGGCCACCGCGTGCGGCAGCCACTGCAGAAGATGCTGGTACCCGTGACCGATGCCGCAATGCGCACACGGTTGGAAGCGGTCCGCGACCTGGTGCTTGGCGAGGTGAACGTGAAGGAACTGGTGATCCTGGACGCGAGTGAGAGCAAGCTCACCAGGAAGATCAAGCCGGATTTCAAGAAGCTCGGCGGGCGCATGGGCAGGCTGATGAAGGGCGTGGCCGCTGCGGTTCAGGCGTTCACTCAGGCGCAGATCGCGGAACTGGAGGCGAACGGGCGCATCAGCCTTGCCGTGGAGGGCCAGGAGGTGGAACTGCTGCGCGACGACGTGGAGATCACCGCCGAGGCCGTGCCGGGCCTGAGCGTGGCCAGCGAGGGGGCCCTCACCGTGGCGCTGGATATCACCCTCACCGACGACCTGGTGCAGGAGGGCATCGCCCGCGAGCTGGTGAGCCGCATCCAGGCCCTCCGGAAGGAGAGCGGCTTCGAGGTGACGGACCGTGTAAGCCTCCACATCCATGACAGGGGGGATGCCCTCATCAGGGCTGCGGTGACCGGCCACGCGGGGTGGATCGTCGCCGAGACCCTGGCCTTAACCCCTGTTGATCAGCTACTTACAATAGATCTGCCGGCCGAGGGGCCAGGCATCCACGGGGTGGAGGTGGACCCAGGAATGCGCTGTGCCATCCGGCTGGTGAAAGCGTCGGAGTGACGCGGGATCGTCCTATATTCGCGGACCTTTGAAAAAGCCCGGTAGCCATGGCCAAGAAGCCCGCCGTGAAAAAATCCGCCGCAAAGCGCCCCGCGCCTGCCAAGAAAGCGGCCAAACCCGCCCGTAAGGCGGCCAAGCCCGCACCCAAGAAGGCGGTTAAAAAAACCGTGGCCAAGAAAGCGGCCAAACCGGTGCCGAAGAAGGTGGCGAAGAAACCCGTCGCCAAAAAGCCGGCTCCCAAGAAAGCCCCGGCCAAGGCCGCCAAGCCGGCCACCAGAAAGCCCGTGGCCAAAGCCACGAAGTCCGCGCCGAAGAAGGCTCAGCCGAAGGCTGCCAAACCAGTGGCCAAGAAGCCACTGGCCAAAAAAGCGCCGGTCAAGGCTGCCAAACCAGTGGCCAATAAGCCAGCGGCCAAAAAGGCGCCGGTGAAAGTGGTCAAGCCCGCTCCTGCCAAGCCCGTGGCAAAGGCAACCCCGAAAGGGGCGCCTGCCAAGCAGGCCCCCAAAGCGGCACCCACACCCAAGGTGGCAGCCAAGCCCGCACCGGCCCCCAAGCCGGCTCCTGCCCCGAAACCCGCACCAGCCCAGAAGCCGTCCGGCAAGGCCGGCGGCAAAGCGTCCGCCGAGAAGGAGGAGAAGGCACCGGCCCCTGTGGTGCGCATGAGCGGGGCTCCTTCCCTGCCCAAGGCAGCCCCGGTTGTCAAGAAGCATGTGTCCACCTTGGAGTCGGCCGACAAGGACCGTTACAGTGACGCCGAACTGGCCGAGTTCAAGGAGCTGATCCTCAAAAAGCTTGAGGAGGCACGCAAGGACTATGACCTGCTGAAGCAGACGCTGGCCAACACCGACAACAACGGCACGGACGATACGAGCCCCTCGTTCAAGATGATCGAGGATGGCAGTGAGACGCTGAGCCGCGAGGAGACCGCCCAGCTGGCCGCCCGCCAGGAGAAGTTCATCAAGCACCTGGAGGACGCGCTGCTGCGCATCCGCAACAAGACCTACGGCATCTGCCGCGTCACCGGCCGCCTGATCAGCAAGGAGCGCCTGCGTCTGGTGCCGCACGCCACGCTGAGCATCGAGGCCAAGCAGCAGATGGGCAGCTGAGCGCCCGGGCACCATTCCCGAGGGCGTGAAACGCGCAATCCTGATCACCGCGCTGGTCCTTCTGGCCGACCAGGCCCTGAAGGTGTGGGTGAAGCTCACGTTCTATTACGACAGCGCCGTCCCCATCCTGGGCAGCAAGGGCTACCTGCACTTCATTGAGAACCGGGGGATGGCCTTCGGCATGGAGTTCGGCGGTGAATGGGGCAAGCTGCTGCTCACGCTCTTCCGCATCGCGGCGGTGGTGGTGATCGCCCTGATCATCCGCAATGCCGTGCGGCGCGGCGCAGGTGCGGGCCTTGTGGCCAGCCTGTCGCTGATCCTCGCAGGGGCCTTGGGCAACATCATCGACAGCACCTTCTACGGGGTGCTGTTCAGCGCCAGCACACCGTTCCAGAAGGCGGTGCTCCTGCCGGCCGAGGGAGGCTACGCCCCGCTGCTGCATGGCGCGGTGGTCGATATGTTCTACTTCCCGCTCGTGGAGGGGCGCCTGCCGGACTGGCTCCCGGTGTGGGGCGGTGATCCCTTTGTGTTCTTCCGCCCCGTGTTCAACCTGGCCGATGCTGCCATCACCGTGGGCATGGGCATGTTCATCCTGCAGCAGCGGCAGCGCACACCGGAGGTGGACACGCCACAGGCACCGCCAGCAGGTACGCCCGCTCAGTAACTTGTATCGATGCGGAGGCCGAACAGGCCCTGCACACCCACGCTGGTGCGCTGTCCGATGCCGGGCACCTCCCAGAAGGACAGCATCGGGCGCAGCTCATGGTACAGGTGGACCATGCGCCAGAACCCGCGCTTGCGACCCAACCGCAGATCGATGCCAAGGGGCACGTAGCCCGCATACCAGGCACCCTCCGACTGAGCCACCTGCTCGCTGCGCGATTCGTCCACCAGCTCCTGGTATTCCAGCGCACCCTGGCCCGATGCAGGCTCCAGCGTGCGGTCGATGCGTTCGTCCACCGTTACCAGGCCGTTGAAGGCCATGCCACCCATTGCGCCGATGCCCCCGAAGAAGGTCACCCGGTTGGGGTTGCGGGTGCGGAACAGCACCCCCGCATCGAAGGCGAGCACACTGGTGCGGTAGGTCGCAGAGACCGAACTGGTGCGCACACTGTCGACGGGGTAGGCCACACCGGTCATCGCTGAGGTCAATGTATCGTAGGCAGCCCGGTCGGTCCGGCTCCACGAGGACGTTGTGGCCTGCATGGGGGCGAACACGTATCCCAGGCGCAGTTCAGGCCCCCTGCGGCGCCCGTCCTCCACACGCCGGCCAAGCACAAGGCCGATGTCCATGGCCACCACCGGCGAGCCCACACCCTCCAGCATGCGGTCCGCCTGGTGGCGCCCCAGGTCCTGACCCAGGATGCGCGACCCATCGACCACTCCGCGCAGCTCGGCGAGCGAGAACGGCGTGAACGTGCCCCCCATCGCTCCCACCGCCGCCTGCGCGTAGGCGACCACGGGGGCGCGCAGGCTGTCGCCCGGCTGGCCGTGGGCGATCGAGGAGGTGCACAAGAGCAACAGGAGGGGAAGAGCGCGATGCGGCATGTGGGTTCCAGGATGGAGGAACGAAGGTACCAGCCAGCACGTCAGCGGAGCTGACCGGGCTCAGGCGCCCGCCAGCAGGCCGCGCGCCACCAGCAGCTCGGCGATCTGCACGGCATTGGTGGCGGCACCCTTGCGCAGGTTGTCGGCCACCACCCAGAGATTGAGCGTGCGGGCCTGCGTGCCATCGCGGCGGATGCGCCCCACGAACACGGCATCCCGGTCGTGCGCCAGCATGGGCATGGGGTATTCGTCCTTCGCAGGGTCGTCAAGCAGTTCCACACCCGGGGCCTCCCGCAAAAGACGCCGCACCTCCTCCAGCTCGAATTCCCGCTGGAACGCAACGTTCACTGACTCGCTATGGCCTCCGGTCACGGGCACACGCACCGCCGTGGCCGTCACGCGGATCGACGGGTCGAGGATCTTCCTGGTCTCGTTCACCAGCTTCAACTCCTCCTTGGTGTAGCCATCATCACTGAATACATCGCAACGCGGTATCACATTGCGGTCAATGGGGAAGGGATAGGCCATGTCGCCCTTGATGCCCATCCGCTCGTTCTCCAGCTGCTGTACGGCCTTCATCCCCGTGCCCGTGACAGCCTGGTAGGTGCTCACGATAACGCGCTCCACACCGTATGCGCGATGAAGCGGGGCCAGGGCCATCACCAGCTGGATGGTGCTGCAGTTGGGGTTGGCGATGATCCGGTCCTCCGCGGTGAGCACGCCACCATTCACCTCGGGCACCACCAGCTTCTTGTCGGGGAACATGCGCCAGGCGCTGCTGTTGTCGATCACCGTGCATCCCGCTTCGGCGAACCGCGGCGCCCACTCGAGCGAGGTGTTCCCACCGGCGGAGAACAGGGCCACCTGGGGCCGCGCTGCTATGGCCGCCTCCATGCCGATCACCGGTACATCGCGGCCGCCGAACCGGACATTGCGCCCGGCGCTGCGCTCGCTCGCCACCGCCAGCAGTTCTTCCACAGGGAAACGGCGCTCCTCGAGCACCCGGAGCATCACCCCACCGACCAGGCCGGTGGCGCCTACAACTGCGACCTTCATGGCTTGTCGTTCCCGCGGAACGCGGCTCGAAAATAGTACCTTGCTTCGCTACACAGCCATGTTCAGCGCCACATTCCGCGCCCTTCCGCTGCTGCTCCTCATGGCCCCTGGGGCCGTGGCGGAAGCGCAGTTCACCGAGGACTTCGCGGACAACGACTTCACCAACGGTCCGGTGTGGTCCGGGGACGCGAGCCTGTTCACCTGCGTGGGCGGACAGCTGCGCAGCAACAGTCCCGGCGCGGCCAACTACCACCTGAGCACACCTTGTACACAGGCCTCTTCCGCACGATGGGAGTTCTTCGTGAACCTGAAGTTCAGCACCAGCGGGGCCAACTACGCCGACGTGTACCTCATGAGCAACGCGGCGGACCTGACTGGCGGCGTGAGCGGATACTTCGTGCGCATCGGCGGCACCGCCGACCGCGTGGAACTGTTCCGCAGCGACGCCGGTGCCATCACGCCGCTCACGGCCAGTGCCGATGGCATCGTGAACAGCAGCAGCGACAATCCGTTCCGCATCCGTGTGGAGCGGGACGCGGGCGACCTGTGGACGCTGTGGACCGATGATGGCGCCACCGGGACCTTCACCCTTGCCGGTACCGCAACGGACGGCACCCACGCCATCTGCACCCATTTCGGTGTGCGCATCGAACAGAGCACCGCGGCCAGCCCGGTGAACAACCATTTCCTCGATGACATCAGCGCCGGACCAATCCCGGTAGACCTGACGCCACCGTCAATCGTCAGCGTAAACGCCACCAGCGCCACCAGCGTGGACGTGTCGTGGAGCGAGCCCCTCGACGCCGGGGCGCCCGGCATCTATGACATACTGCCCGGCATCGGGGTCGCGGGCTTGGCCGTGGACGGACAGGACGCGGCCCTGGTACACCTCACACCGTCCATCCCACTCACAAGCGGTGTCACTTACACCCTGCAGGCCGGCGGTGCGCAGGACGCGGCCGGCAATACCGCGGCGGCCAGCTTCACCGACCTCACCTGGTCACCTCCGGAGGTAGCGCTGCCTGGCGAAGTGGTGATCAACGAGGTGTTCGCAGACCCCACGCCCGCCGTGGGCCTTCCGGAAGCGGAGTTCGTGGAACTTTACAACACAACGGCGGCCAAGACCTTCGACCTGGGCGGATGGACCTTCACCGATGGGGGTACCACGGGCACCCTGCCCGCCATCCTGCTGGCGCCCGGCGCACATGCCATCCTCACCGACGATGCGAACGCAGCGCTATACACGGGCTTCGGCACCGTGATCCCCCTGGCCAGCTTCCCCGCACTGAACAACGACGGCGATGCCCTGGTGCTGCGCAACGATGGTGGTACCGCCATCGATACGGTGACCTACGCCCTGGGCTGGTATAACGATGCAGTGAAGGATGATGGCGGCTGGAGCCTGGAGCGCAGGGATCCGACGGCGCCCTGCAGCGGACCGGCCAACTGGACGGCGAGCGCCGATCCGCAGGGCGGCACGCCCGGTGCGCAGAACAGCGTGTTCGCGGTCCTTGCCGACACGGAGGCCCCGGCGCTGCAGGCCGCACAGGTCCTGGCGCCCGACCGCATCCGACTGCTGTTCAGCGAGGCGATGGACGTTGCTTCACTGGCCGCCGGCAACTATGCGCTGGATCCACCGGTGGCCACCGCGGCCATCGTGGTGGAAACACCCATCGCGGTGCGCCTGGAGCTCGCTGCCGCGCTCGGTATCGGGGAGCTCTACACCGTGACGGTGACTGGGGTGACCGACTGCCCCGGCAACCCCATTGCCGCGGCCAACAGCGCCGAGGTCGCCATCCCTGAAGCGCCAGTGCCGGGCGATGTCGTCATCAACGAACTGCTTTACGACCCGCGCGTCGGGGGAAGCGACTTCGTGGAGATCTACAACCGCAGCACCAAGACCCTGAGCTTGGCGGACCTCGTGCTGGCCAGCGGGGCTGGCGGACAGATCACAGGCGCGCTGCCCGTTAGCATGGAGCCGGTGCTGCTGTTGCCGGGCCAGTTCGTGGTGCTGAGCGAGGATCTCGCCGATCTGGCATCGACCTACCCGCAGACAGCGATGGAACGCGCGCTGCAGACGGACCTGCCCAGTTACAACAACGGGTCCGGCGAGGTCGTGCTGCTCGCCGCGGGGGGCGACACACTGGAGCGTTTCCCTTACGACGACGACCTGCATTTCGAACTGCTCAACGTCACCGAGGGCGTGAGCCTGGAACGGGTGGACCCCGCGCGCCCTGCCGGGGACCGCACCAATTGGCAGAGCGCATCCGACCTGGCGGGACGGGCCACGCCGGGTTACCGCAACAGCCAGTTCAGTGAAACGCCCGAGGGTGGCGGGGAGCTCACCATCGATCCTGCCATCTTCAGCCCCGACAACGACGGATACCAGGACCTGCTGACGATCGCCTACCGCTTCGAACGCCCGGGCTACACCGGGACCCTCACCGTTTTCGACCTGGCGGGGCGCCCCCTGCGCGTGCTGCTGGACAACGCTTTGCTGGGCGTTGAGGGTGCGGTGAGCTGGGACGGCATCGCGGACACCGGTGAGAAGGGCAGGATAGGGCCGCATGTGGTGGTGCTCGAGGCCTATGAGCTGGAGGGGCGTGTGGTGCGCATCCGGCGCACGATCACCCTGGCCCACCGCCTGGACTGAAGCCGCCCTCAACGGCCTGCCTGCTCCCGGGCCGCCTTCTCCAGCTTGTCAAGCCGCTCCACGATGCGGTCGAGGTTGCGGAAGTGGATATAGCTCTTGCGGTACTTGCCAGCCTCCCAAGCCGGTGAGCCCATGTAGGTCTCGCCTGCTTTCGTGTCCTTGCTGATGCCGCTCTGCGCGGCGATGATGGTGCCATCGGCGATCCTTAGGTGGCCGATGATGCCCACCTGACCGCTGAACATGCAGTTCTTCCCGATCTTGGTGGACCCCGCCACCACGCCGCCAGCCGCGTAGTACGTGTTCTCGCCCACCTCCACGTTGTGCGCAATGTGGATGAGGTTGTCGAACTTGACCCCCCTGCGCAGGATGGTGCTGCCCAGCGTGGCCCGGTCGATGGCGCAGTTCGCCCCGATCTCCACGTCGTCCTCGATCACCACATTGCCGATCTGCGGGATCTTCTCGGCCGCGTTCGGGCCGGTGGCGAAACGGAACCCGTCACTGCCGATCACCGTGCCGCCGTGGATGATGCAGTTGGCACCGATCACACAGTCCGAGTAGATGGTGACGTTGGCGAAAACGGTAGTGTTGTCGCCGATGGTGACGTTATCGCCGATGTAGCTCTGCGGGTAGATCTTCACGTTGCGGCCGAGCTTCACGTTCTCGCCGATGAATGCCAGCGGCCCGATGTAGCAGTTGTCGCCGTGGGTGGCACCTGTGCTCAACACCGCCTGCGGGGAGACGCCCTTCTTGTCGAGCTTGATGGTGTTGTACATGGCCAGCACACGGGCGAACGCCGTCTGCGCATCGTCAACGCGCACCAGTGTGGTGCTCACCGGCGCCGTGAGCTCGAAGGCCCGACCGATGATGACCACGCTGGCCGTGGTGGTATACACGTACTGCGTGTAAGCCGGGTTGGCCAGGAAGCTGAGCGAGCCCGGCCCGCCCTCCTCGATGCGCGAGAGGGTGTGCACGGTGGCCTGGGCATCGCCCTCAACGGTTCCCTGGAGGAGGGCGGCGATCTGTGCGGCGGTGAACTGCATGGCAGGGGATGTGGTCCGCCAAGGTAGGGGGCGGAGCAGCGAGCAGGCGAGAGGCGGGTGAATGCCCCATATCCGGCGCGTTTCGCCGAGGGGCATTGACTCTTCGCCCGAAGGCCGCAGGCCGAACTCGCCACTCATCCGATCTTGGGTCGAAGACGGATCATCAAGGGCGCGGCCCATCCCCGAACTTTGTACTCAGATGAACCCCATCGACGTACGGGAGAAGGTAAGGTTGCTGCCGCACACCCCCGGCGTGTACCAGTTCCTCGACGCCGACGGGCGCATCCTTTACGTGGGCAAGGCCAAGAGCCTGCGCCACCGGGTGGGGAGCTACTTCGCCAAGGAGCATCACGACGGCAAGACCCGGCTCCTGGTGAAGCGCATCGCCGATCTGCGCGTGATCCATGTACCCTCCGAGTTCGAGGCGTTGCTGCTTGAGAACAGCCTCATCAAGGAGCTGCAGCCGCGCTTCAACATCAACCTGCGCGACG
>CAZUNW010000069.1:0-1055 GCA_964621425.1 uncultured Chryseobacterium sp.
GTCGCGCTCCTCGGTGGTCACTGTCACGCGGCCCAGGCCGGCCGGGTGCCGGGCGAGAACCGCCTGTGCCGCATTGTTCAGTATGTTCATGAACACCTGGTTCAGCTTGCCGGCGTAGCACTCCACGAGTGGCAGTTCGCCCGCCTTGATGTCGAGCATCACCTGGTCACGGAACTGGGAACCCAGGATGGTCACGGTGCTGCGGAGGCAGTCGTTGATGTCGGTGGGCTTCAGGTCGTCCTCGTCAAGCCGGCTGAAGTTGCGCAGGCCCCTGACGATCTCGGCCGTACGCTTGGACCCTTCCTCGATGCTTCCGAGGATGTCACCCAGCTCCGCGATGGATTCGTCCAGCCCCATCTTGCGCTCCTTGCCAGCGATGGCACGCATGGTATCCGCATCCATGCCGGAGCCGGCCAGGCGGTAGTCGTTCAGCACCTCGAGCACCTCGCCCAGGTTCCGGCGCAGGGGAGGGATGTTGCTGCTGATGAAGTTGATCGGGTTGTTGATCTCGTGCGCGATACCTGCCGTGAGCTGGCCCAGGGAGGCCATTTTCTCCGCGTTCACAAGCTGGCTCTGCGTGCGTTTCAGGTGATCGTTGCTCTGCTGCAGTTCGTGCGTGCGCTCCTGCACCTTCGACTCCAGCATGGTGTTCTGCTCACGAATGATGCGTGCGTTCTCCTCGAGCGCGGCCAGCGCCTCGGCCTGCGACCGCTCCTTGTCCCGGCGCAGGATGTTGATGCGGTCCGCCAGGGCGAGCGAGAGGAGTACACCCTCGAAGGCCGATCCGAGGGGGATGGCATAGGTGGTGAGGTCGTTCCAGGGCAGTACGCCCACATCGCGCAGGATATAGGTGACCACGCCCATGAGGAAGAACCCCCATGCCACGAGGAAGAAGCGCGCCCCCCGGGATCCATTGCGGTGCGCGTTGATGGCCAGGGCGATGAGGAACAGCGAATAGGTGCCGCTAAGCACCTGGGCGAGCTGGTAGCCGGGCAGTCGCGCCCCCGCGACATAGGCTGCCAGGGTTGCGCCGATCACCACGAGCATGGCCATCA
>CAZUNW010000069.1:1065-9643 GCA_964621425.1 uncultured Chryseobacterium sp.
ACCTCCAGGAACCGCCGGGTGAAGACACCCGCGAACAGCATCGATGACAGCGTGAAGATCACGGAGGCATGCGAGGCGAACCAGGGGCTGCCCGGCCACAGGTGGGCCTGGCCCACGCCGTGCAGTGTTAGCTGGGCGAAGCACAGGGTCAGGATGTAAAGCACGTAGTGTAGGTACCCCTGGTCCCGCGTGCCAAGGAACACGAAGAAGTTGTAGAGCACCAGGAAGATCATGATCCCGGCGTAGGCCCCGGTGAAGAGGCTGCGGTCGCTCCGGGCGGCGAGCAGCTGGGGCGCGGTCGTAACCGCCACGGGGGCCAGCAACTGCTTGACGCCATGGAAGCGGATCAACAGGGTGGCGGAGGCCTCGTGCGGCAGCCGGAGGTCAAAGGCGAGTTCGGGATAGGCGCCCAAGCGGTCCAGCCTGGCCACCGCCTGGCCCACCAGGGCGACACGTTCCACCCGGTCGTTGCGCACCACGTAAGCCTCCAGCTCGTCGATCTCCCAATAGGGCACTGCGATCACCAGGTCGTTGATGCGTGTACGGTTGAACAGCTGCGCCCGCACCCAATGGTCGTTTCCGCTGATGCCGAGGTTCGGCACTGCGGTCATGGACCGCTTCCAGCCATCGGCGCGCAGCGCGCCATCGGCATCCAGGCTGCCGTGGGGCACGGTAAGCACGTCGATGTCAGCGCCGATGGGGCGGCCCAGGGTGCCGTACGACACCACGTGCAGCGGTCGCGCCGATGCGGCGCACAGCAACAGGAGGGCCAGGGATGCGAGGAGCCCACGCGGGAACATGCCCGCTTCGTACGCACTGAACGGGCTCCGGGTTGCCTCAGGCGCGCAGGGCGGCCTTTTCCAGGGCGATGTGCCTGTAGATGGCCGTGCGCACGGGGTCGGCGTCCAGTTGCAGGCGATAGCGCACTGCATAGGGTATGCCCGTGGGCGCTTCCACGCGGTCCTGCTGCGGCCTGCAGCGCAGGCTCACGATCCGCTGCCGCCAATTTCCCGGGGCGCTCGCGAGGATCACCGTGTCCGGGATCACCATGGCGAAGGACTTGATCCGCGGGATGGGGTAGGTGAAGGCGCCGCCATCGCCCAGGCTGTCCATGAGCTGGAAGCCGACCTTCAGGGCATGGCGCAGGGTGTAGTGGGCAACGAAGCAGACCAGGCGGCGCATTCCCAGCTGGTGCACCAGCGACACCGCGGCCTCGCTTAGGAGAAGAGGAACGCCCCTTCCGGCGAATCGGGCTGAGTTCCAGAGCCCGCAGATCTCCCCGCATCCCTCCTCGGCGAGCCGGCCGATGACCTCGTCGATCCGCGGTTCAAGTGTGCCGAGTGCCTGCTGCATCGGAAGTTTGCTTTGTGCGCCGGCCCGTTCGATACGGATGCCGCCCACCATGCCCAGTTCGGCGTGCTCGGCCACCACGATGACGCAATCGGGCGGCACCTCCTGGTGGCCCTTGGGCTTCACCACGGCCAGCACACCGAGGTCGGTGAGCACGGCGCGGTGTCCCTCCAGGTAGGCCTGGTAGGATGCGGGGTCGTTCTGTGGCCTGAACGCGCGGATGGTGATGAGGTCGTTCATGCGCTAATGGGGTTGGTCGAGGTCTCGAGGAGTTCGGTGATCGGAAGGCGCAGACTGCGGGCGGTGGGTGCCGAGGCCCGCCCCAGGCGGAGCAGGAAGAACGGCTCGCCGGCGCAGGGGCCGATGAGCTGGGCAAGGTCCTGGAGCACCCCGGCCGCCTCCCGGTGCTCGGCCTCCGACAGGATGCCCTGCCGGTCGAAGCGGCCGTGCAGCCCCATGAAGATGGCCGCCCCCACCGGGTGGGCAAGGATGCCCTGTGCCGCGGCCTGCAGCCAGAAGCGCTGCATGATGCGCCCGGACTCATGCACCGCACCGTAGCCCAGGTCGCGGGCGCATACGATGGCCAGCGCGCCCGATGCCCGTACCGAGCGTGCGGTGAGGCGCTCAATGGCGCGGCCCGCGCCCCAGCCGCGCAGCATCTGCATGGCCCGGGGGTCGGATGCGACACGCAGCCCAACCCGGTCGGCGAGCGGCAGCTCCAGGGTGGCGATGTCGATGCCGTCCCGCGTGCGCCCGGCCTCCTCGGCGTCCCAGCGCATCTCCTTCACGAACATGTCGTGGTGGCAGGCGCTGTTGAGGAACCGCAACCGTTCGGCACGGCCGGTGAGCTCGGCGATGCGGTCCACCTTGGCGCGGTCCCGGACAAGGTGCACCAGGGCTGAGTCGGCGCCCAGCGGGGCGAGCAGGTCTTGCGCCTCGGCATCGGTGAGTTCCAAGGTGTCCGATGCGCGCCGGTTCGTACACCGCTGTGGGATCTGTGCGGCCAGCGCTTCCTGCTCGGATACCAGCAGGCTGCCAGCGCTTCGGGCCTTCAGGTCCACACAGGCCACCAACCGGGGGTCATCGGCGAGGGGGTAGGGGAGCACGTCCACCGCGAGCCCCAGACGTGCGGCCTCCAGGGCAATGTTCTCGATGCAGGCGCCGAGCGCGAGGTGGGCGTATCGCGATCCGGGGTCCAGGGCCGATGCCGCGCGCTCCTCGTCGAGGAACACGAGCAGGCGCCCTCCGTGGTCCATGAACCGCCAGGGCTGCGCGTTGCCTCCACTGGGTGCGTGCGCCCCCGCCGTGGCCAGCGCGGCGATCTCCTCCGCGCCGAACCCCCGGTCCGATGTTCCCGTTACCAGCCGGGCGGCCATGGCGGCGCGTTGTGCGGCCCCATCGTCCCGTTCCATTCCGGCCGTGCGATCCGATCGCATGCCGGGTTCCGGTTCCGGGTCGGGAGCGGTGGCGAGGAGGTCGTCCGGGTCGATCCACCAACGGCCGCTTTGCACCGCTTCGCCCAGAAGGATCCGCCGTGCCACATGCCCGCTCACGCCACCGCCCATTACCACGGCCGAGGCCAGCTGGGGCCAGGTGGTGATGGTGCCCTCGATCTCCAGCATGCTGGCCTTCATCCGCGGGCTAAGGTTCTCCAGTCCCAGCATGGGCAGAACGAAGGGCAGCTTCTCCTCACTGGTGCGCGCCCGTCCGGCGGCCTCGATGTCAAGGTGCTCCACCAGCCCGTGCAGGATGGGCCGCCCGGGCTCCAGGTCGAAGCGCTCGATGTCCAGCAGGCCCCTGTCGCTGGTATCCATGATCACAGGGATGCGCATCGCCTTCGCCCGCTGCCGCGCCCGCAGCTTCACATCGATGGCGTCGCACTCCTCCACAAGCAGGTCCAGTTTCCCGTCCCCGGCTAGGAAGGCGTCGAGGTTGTCCGCAGTGATGCCTTCGTGGAAGCAGGTGACCTTGAGGAAGGGGTCGATCTCGGCGATCTCGCGGGCCACGTTCACCGTCTTGGGCAGGCCCAGGTTGTGCACCCCGCTGCGCAAGCGGTTCAGGTTGCTGAGGTCGAGGGTGTCATGATCGGCGATGCGCAACTCCCCGAAGGATCGCTCCAGGGCCAGGGTCAGGCACACGCTCTGGCCCACGCTGAGGCCGATCACGCCCACCTTGCGGGTGGCGAGCAGCGCCTGTTCCGCATCGGTGATCTTGTTCCGGTTGCGGTCGGTGCGGACGCGGATGAACTCCTCCTCGTCCAACAGGTGCACCAGGCGGCCGCTCCACGAATAGTACACCCACACGCCATAATCCTCCGGGGGCATGCCGCCGAGGTGCCTCGTGGCGGCCTCGTCCAGTTCGGCAGCGGTGTGCCGCTTCGCCGGTGCGAGGACGCGGACCAGCTCGCGCAACTGATCCATCAGTCGGTCGTTCACCTCCCGCACCATGCCGCTGGTGAGCAGGCGGCGCAGCGCCTCACGGTCGGCCGGAAGCGCCATCCGCATCACACGGGGCGTGCAGGTGTGGGCGTCAGCGCAGGCCCCGCGCAGCAGCGCGTGGAGGTCCGTGTCCATTGGTCCGTGGTCGGCGGGCTCGTCAGGGGATGCTTCACCCGCCGGTACAAAGCTACTTATGAATGGGTTATTAACAACTTTTCAACAATCGTTCTCAACAATGATTAATAAGTGCCTGATCGTCAGTGGGTAACCTGCTTTATTTGCGGCCCGTACAAGGGGGACCATGGCTACGCTTTCCGCCCAACAGCTGTCGTTCCGCACCCAGGACCGCCCGGTCGTGCTGTTCGTTGACCAGGACCAGGCCACGCGCCTGGCCTTCCAGAGTCTTTTCGCCCGGGGTTTCGAGGTGCTCACGGCAGGCGATTGCGAGGAGGTATGGCAACTGCTGGGCCAGCACCGGCCCGATGTCATCATCGCCGACCAGCGCATGATGGCCACGCCGGACATGCATCTGCTCGTCCAGGTGCGCGCCGGCCATCCGGGGATCAAGCGGATGCTGGTGGCCTCAGGCAACGACATCAGGACGGTCATCGAGCTGATCAACCAGTGCGGCGTGATGTGTTGCATCACCACGCCCATGGACCCCGTGCGTGTGAACGACCTGGTGCGTACCGCCCAGGCGGAACTGGTCGCAGAGCGCGAGCGAGACAGCTATACCCGCGATCTGGCCGAGGCCAACCGCCAGCTGGAGTTCGCGCTCAGGCAGCAGTTGCTCTCCTGACGGGTCCACCGCCTTCGGAAGGCGATCTTTGGCCCATGGCCCATCCGTTGCGCACAGCGCTTCCCTCCCTCCTTGTTGCCGCCCTCTTCCCGGCCCCGCTTGCGGCCCAGTGCGATCGCTGGCAGCAATGGGTTGAGGTGGAGCTGGACGTGGACCTCGACGTCCACACGCACCGGTTCACAGGCACGGAACGCCTCGTTTACCACAACCAGAGCCCGGATACGCTCACCGAGCTTTGGTTCCACCTCTACTTCAACGCATTCCGTCCGGGCAGCGAGATGGACCTGCGCTCGCGCTCGATCGCCGACCCCGATCCCCGCGTGGGCTCGCGCATCGCCGCCCTCACCCCTGGTGAGCAGGGAGAGTTGCGCTGCCTGTCCGGCCTCCAGGACGGGAGTCCCGTGCAGATGGAGCACATGGGCACCGCCATGCGCCTGCGCCCCGCCGCATCCATTCCACCCGGAGCGCGTTCCACCATCGAGTTGCGCTTCGAGGGGCAGGTACCTGTGCAGATCCGCCGCTCAGGCCGCGACAACGCCGAGGGTATCGCCTACAGCATGACCCAATGGTACCCGAAGGTGGCCGCCTACGATGACCGCGGCTGGCATGCCGGCCCCTACGTGGGTCGTGAGTTCTACGGTGAATGGGGAGACCACCTGCTGCGGGTCACCATCGATAGCGCCTACACGGTGGCTGCCACCGGTATCCTGCAGGATCCGGCCGCCATCGGCCATGGCTACGCCGTGCCCGATCCCTCCCGTGCAGGCCGGAGCGCCCGGAACACCTGGGTCTTCCGCGCCGACAGCGTGCACGACGTCGCGTGGGCGGCCGACCCCGACTACGTGCAGCTCACGGCCCAGGTGCCCGGAGGCCCGCTTCTGCGCTTCTTCTTCCAGGAAGATCCGGAACTGCGCAAGGTGTGGGAGCAGCTGCCGGATCACATGGTGCGCAGCTTCGAGTTCATGAACGCCCATTTCGGTCGCTATCCGTGGCCCGAATACACGTTCGCACAGGGCGGCGATGGGGGCATGGAGTACCCCATGCTCACGCTCATCACAGGCAGGCGGAAGCTGGGCAGCCTGGTGGGCGTAAGTGTGCATGAAAGCGTGCACAGCTGGTACTACGGAGTGCTCGCGAGCGATGAAGGGCATTATCCCTGGATGGACGAGGGCTTCACCGAGTTCGCCAGCGGGCGTGTGATGCAGCACCTGTTCGGTGGCGACAAGGACCCTCATGCGGGCAGCTACGAGGCCTATCGCAACCTGTTCCCCCTCCCCGACAATGAGCCGATGGCGGTGCACGCCGATCACTTCATCACCAACCGCGCATACGGCATCACAGCCTACAGCAAGGGGGAGATGCTGGTGCACCAACTGGGCGCGGTGATCGGTGAACGCAAGGTGGAGGAGGGCTTGCGTCGCCTCTACGATAAATGTCGCTTCAGGCATCCGCGTCCGGTGGACGTGGAACGCAGCATGGAGGCCGTGAGCGGCGTGGAGCTGGACTGGTACTTCGATGAATGGATCAACACCACGCGGGTGCTTGACCTCGCCGTGGACACGGTGTATGCTGACGGTGCCGGCAGTGTGGTTGTGGTGCGGCGCATGGGCGAAATGCTCATGCCCGTGGACCTGAAGGTGACGGCGCGCGATGGCTCGGTACGCCACGTACACGTCCCCCTCAGCCTCATGCGCGGTGCGAAGCCGGCCGGCTCGGAGACCTATGCCTTCAGCGTTGCCGTTCCCTGGTCCTGGCCGTTGACGGCGCACCCGGTGGCCCTTCAGCTGCCGCTGCACGAGGTGGCTGCGGTGGAACTGCTCACCGTCGGGCGCATGGCCGATATGAACGCCACCAACGACAGGTGGGAGGCGCCCGCAGCACCAGCCGGTCCATCCCACAAGCGGAGGAAGGGGCGCTGAGCGCGGACATCCGGGAAAAGGAACGCCCCGCTGTGAGCGGGGCGTCGGTGTGTGTTCGTTACGCGGTCAGTTCATCAGCTCCCACGCCCTGTCGCCCTGCAGGCGGTTGAAGCGCTGCACCACTTCCTCGTAGGAGGTGGGCAGGTTCAGGTCCTTGTGCGGGCAGAAGTCGAAACGCTGCTCCTCCTGCGCGGCAGGTTTGGGCACCACCGGCTCGGTCACCTCCTTCGCGTTCTCCGTAAGTTCTGACTTGGGCGTCATCGCAGATCCACTGAATTGGGACAAGGGGGCGAAAGATATGCACGTTCGTGTTCCGTGGGCAACGGATGAGGAACAGCCCTGCCATGGATAAGGTTCGCCAGATCGATCGCCCCAGCGGCGAACGGGGCCGCCGTTGCACATTTGCACCATGCGCCTCCCCATCCTCCTCGCCCTGGTCTCCGTGTTCCACCAGCAGGCCAGCGCTCAGTGCAACAAGCCTGGTGCTGTCCATTTGAGCGTGGGCGCCAACATCGGCCTGCATGCGACCCGCTACGACGTATCCGCGCTGGGCTTTTCCGACTATGAGCGCGATGGGGCGCTGACCTACGGGTTCCCCATCAAAGTGCATGTAGGCGTGGCGAAACCGCTGAGCATCGGGTTCTATGGTGAGCCGGGCGCCTACGTGGACACCACCGGGACCCGCAGCAACCGCACGGGCTTCCTGGGCATTGAGCCCCGCTTCTATGCCGTGAACACAGACCATTTCAACCTGCGCGTCTTCATGCAGGGCGGCTACAGCA
Source organism: uncultured Chryseobacterium sp. (assembly GCA_964621425.1). Classification (GTDB taxonomy): domain Bacteria; phylum Bacteroidota; class Bacteroidia; order Flavobacteriales_F; family PHOS-HE28; genus PHOS-HE28. The sequence goes on from CAZUNW010000069.1 coordinate 8,354, forward strand.
TGCTGCGCATCGACGACCGCTACCAGTTCGGTCAGGTGGGCGTGTCGCGTTACGCCGGACCGCACTTCGCTTTCGGCACCGGGCTCGGTTTCTACGCCGCCAAGGTCTTCGGCATGTACTTCGACATCAAGTACATGCGCCACTGGCTGCCCTTGCGCAGCTTCGAGGTGAACGGTGAGGCGTTGGACCTGGACGCGTTCGGCTACGAGGCGCGTCTAACCACCGGGGGGATCCTGGCTGAACTGGGCTTCAACTTCCGGTTCTAGAGCACGTCGAAATCGGTGGCGTGAAAACGCACACCGCCCGCATCCAGCATGCGGCCCCTTTGTCCCAGGTCCTTGAAGATCAGGTTGAGCGGTGAGGGGCGAAGGCCCATCGGGACGTCCAGGTAGGATGATCCACCCCAGCGCAGTGCCGGGTCCAGTCCGATAAAGGCCTTCAACAGCGGGGCACGCTCGGTGCGCAGCACGGTTGCCGCCGTTCCTCCCGGCTCCACGCCGAGCACGAAACGAAAGCCCTTCATGCGGCGTGCGCTCCAGAGCACCGTGTGCCCGCCCTGGATGCTGCGCGTGTAGCTGCACGCCGGGTGCGCCAGCCGCCAGGCCAGCTTGGGCGCATCGTGCACCGGGGCGAAACCCGGCTCCACAGCATCGGCATGCCAGGGCAGCGCACCCAGCCCCACCCGCGCATCAAGGGGCGCCACCAACTGGAAGCCGAGCTTGCGCGTGAACCCGTGTGTACTGTTGGCATTGGCTACGCCCACCACGAAGCCCCTGCCCTGTGCCGCTCCTGCCGCGTAGGTCGCCTCCGCCAGCCGCGTGAACAGCCCACGACCCTGATGGGCCGCACCGGTGGCCGTGTTCAGCGACAGCAGCCCCGCCTCCTCACGCCCACTGATACGGGCACGCAGCGGGATGGTGACGTAATGCGCGGCCAGTGTTCCGTCCGGCGCCCACGCGTTGAACCCCACCGCCGCGCCGTCCGGGTTCTCCACATACTGCCAGCGAAGCACCTCCGGGGTGAAGTGTGTCGCAGCCGGGAACACCGCGCATAGGAGTTCGGCCACCCGCGCCAGTCCGGCCTCGGAGAGGTCAAGCGGCCGAAGCTCATACGGGGCGCTCATCGCGGCCAAGATACCGATCGCCGCACGCGCACCTACCTTCGTCACCGCGTGTCGGTGCGCCGGTGCTGAAAGGTGCCGGACACAGCCCCGCCGGAACGCGGTCCGCAAGGCCGTGCCACGGCGGGAGCAAGAGGGAATCCCGTGTGAACCGGGAGCTGTTCCCGCAG
>CAZUNW010000069.1:9680-10479 GCA_964621425.1 uncultured Chryseobacterium sp.
CCGGGCATCATGCCACTGTTCGCCTTCCGGCGGACGGGAAGGCGCCCGGGGAAGGGGGTGAGCCAGAAGACCTGCCGCCACGCACTGTTAACGGCCCCCGGGCCGGTGCGCGGCTTGCGGTACAGGCACGCTTCCGGTCCGGTGGGTTTCACGAAACCGCCGCGCGGTGAACGCGGCACAAAAAACATCCCTTCCATGTACCGTTCCCTTTGCTCCGCCGCGCTCAGCGGCCTGGTGGCCATGGCCACAGCCCAGTCGTTCGTGCACCAGGTGTTCGTGCTCAACGAGGGCTACTACAACATGAACACACAAACGCAGGAGGTGCCAGTGTCCTTGGGCAGCTACGACCCGGCCGTGGGGACCTACCAGACGGTGGCCACCATCACCGGGCAGCGCTTCGCCAGCGACGTGGACGTGGCCGACGGCGCGGTGTACGTTGCGGCCGACGGCCAGCTGCTGAAGTACGATGCGGATACCTACGCCCTGCTGGACCAGGCCGCGGTGCCCGGCATCCGCAAGGTGGCGCTGTGGAACGGGCAGGTGCTGCTCACCCGTGGCGAGCTCGGCGGGCTGCCGCACTACTTCGAGGCCCGCGACGCGGCCACCCTCGACCTGCTCTACACCCTTACCCCCGCCGATGGCCTCCTGCACAGCGCCGAGGACGTGCAGGTGGTGGGCGACAAGGCCTATCTCGCCGTGGGCAACGCCTTCGACTGGGTCAACCTCGTGGGCTACCTGGGTATCGTGGACCTCATCGCCCAGAGCTACGAGCAACAGGTGGACCTGGGCCCCGACGGCC
>CAZUNW010000069.1:10516-10966 GCA_964621425.1 uncultured Chryseobacterium sp.
TGCAACAAGGACTTCAGCGGCAGCTCCATCAGCAGGGTCGCCACCGATGGCGCCTTCAGCTACACCACCAACGTGGCCCTCAACAGCGGCTGCGGCGCCAGCGAGCTGGTGGCGGACAAGGTGGTTTTCAGCGAGTACGCCGTGGGCCGCATGGCGCGCTTCGACACGGGCACCGGCGGTGTGCTGGACACGCTTTCCAGCCCGCTTTTCCCCTATGGATTGCTGCACGACGCCCTCAATGGGGTGCTGTACGCCACCACCACCGACTTCCTCACCAGCGGCACGCTGGACGTGCTGACCCCGGACGGCACCGAGCTCAGCAGCACCGCCGTGGGGGTGAGCCCCGGACGCCTGGCGCTGGACGTGCGCGCTGGGACGGCCTTGCCCGAGCGGGTGCAGAGCGGTCTGTCGCTCTTCCCCGTACCTGCGGATGAGCAGGTGGTGGTGGAG
>CAZUNW010000070.1:0-4349 GCA_964621425.1 uncultured Chryseobacterium sp.
TTCATGCTAGAATCCATGACTCGTGCAATCAAAGCACTTCACCGCGGAAGCAATCGTAAAACAGCCGCAGCAGCCCATTCTAGCTGTTGGCCGCGCAGTTTCGAATCTCACCCGCCACCTGCGCCATGGCGTCCGTAACGGAACAGCTCCTCCAGGTGCCTGCTGAGCACGAGCTCCGAGGCGTTGGGAGGCGTGGGGCCGCTGAGGATCACATGGAAGTTCTCGATCTGGGTCGGCTGGACCACGGCCGCATGGTCCACGTGGCCCACGAGCAGGTTGCTCAGGCCCTGGGTGCTGGTCATGTTGAGGCCCTTGCCCACCTTGGGCTTGTGCAGGTCGAGCTCGAGCAGCAGCACCTTCTTCCCGGCCTTGGCCAGGATGGCGCTGAGGTTCACGCTGCAGAAGGTCTTGCCCTCGTTGGGCCTGTAGCTGGTCACCAGCACCACACGGCCGGTGTCCTGTGGTGCGGGCAGGTACTCCAGGTTGGTGCGCACCGTTCGGAAGCTCTCGGTGATGGCGCTCTTGGGGTCGCTGTCCACCACCACGTAGTTCTCCTCGGCCTTGTAGCTGGCGATGATCTCCCCGAACACCGGAAGCTGCACCATGGCCTTGAGCTGCTCGGCGTTCTCGATGCGGTCATAGAACATCACCCGCACGAACACGATGGCGAACGAGATCACGAGGCCACCCACCAGGAAGGCGTAGAGGATCTTGATCTTGTCGGGACGTACGACACCGATCGAACGTGCCAGCTCGATCACCTTGGTCTGGGGCACGATGCCCGCGCGGGCGATCACGGTGTTGGCGCGCTTCTCCAGCAGGAACACATAAAGCTTCTCGTTCACCTGGAGGCGCCGCTCGATGTTGAGGATGTCGCGCTGGCTAAGCGGCACCGTGCGGATGAGCCGCTCATAGTCCGCCATCTGGACCTCCACATCACGGATCTTGGCCTCGATGGCCTTCCGGGAGTTCTTCACGTAGACCAGCAGGTTGCCGCGGTTCAGCTGGATGGTGCTGTCCAGGCGGTTGACGCTGAGGTTCTCCGGCGTCGCATCGAACAGCATGTTGTTGCGGTTCATCTGCATCGCGTAGAGTTCGCTCAACGTGTTCTTCAGGAACACATCGTCCTGGAGGATGAAAAAGGACGGCGGAAGCAACTTCTCATCGCCCACGTTCACCACGTAGTCCTCCAGATCGTTGAGGGACTGGATCATCAGCCCCAGCTGCCGCTTCTGGTTGTCGAACTTCACCAGTTCGTTGAAGTAGCGGTCCTCCTCCCGGGTGAGGTCGAGGATGCTCTTGCTCTCCTTGTACCGCTGGAGCTCGTCCTCATACTGGTTGAGGATCACGGTGACCTCGTCCAGCTGCTTGTCGATGTAGTTGAGCGTGTTCTGGTTGATGTCGAATTCGCTCTGAAGGGTGTAGTGGATGTACTCCCGGCTCAAGGTGTCAAGGAACATCTTGGCCCGCGCTGGGATCTCGTCCTCCACTGTGACCTGCAGGATGGTGGTGTACTCCAGGTTGTCCACCGCCATGCTGCTCTTGTACTTGTTCACCAGCCATGAGCGGCTGTGGCGAACGAACTGGTAATCGCTGGCCGTGACCTTCTCGAACCCACCCGCGGCCAGTTGTTCGCTCTTGTCCACCCGCAGCAGGAAATCGTTCTCCACGATGTCCTGTCCGAAGGCGTAGACCTTGGTCACGATGCCCGCACCGCCGTCGTAGCTGAGCTCAAAGTGGTCCGGGTCCACCACACGCAGGTCGAAGGGACGCTGGTAGTACTTGGGGTTTAGCAGGTCGATCTTCACTGTGAACGGCAGCGAGCCGTACACCTGGGAGACCTTGAACCGGCCGATGATGTAGTAGGAGATGTCGAAGTCCAGCTTGCTGAGCGCCTTGTCGATCAAGTCATAGGACATCAACACCCGCTTCTGGTTGACGATGTCGCTGTAGGCGGCGACGTAGCCGATGTTCTGGTAGACCTGCGACTGGTAGTTGTACACATCGCGGTCCTTGAGGAGGATCTGCGCGCTGGCCCCGTGCACCTCGGGTATCTTGTAGGAGTACAGGTAGCTGAGGGCCGCGGCCAGCACGAGCGCGACCACTACGAAGTACCAGTTCTTCGAAAAGATCCGGACGAAATACCGGAGGTCATTGACGTCGATGATGCCGCCTTTCGTCTGACTTCCCGGAGTGGCCATCGTGGGGTGGTGGCTCCGGCCCGGGACGCATGCAGCGTACAGGGCCATGAGCGAGGGCCGCCAAGATACGAACCCCGGGGGAACCCCCTCTCCCAGGGTTGCACATCCGCCGAAAAGGAGGTGCGTTTCGCCGATCGAAGGGAAATGTTCATCTTCGCCCCGTTGGTATGGCACGGATGCATGCCTTACCTTTGATGGCCATCGAACACGTGCAGACGATGCCTCTTTTCCGCTTCGCCGCCACTTTGGCGATGTTGTTGGTGCCGGTCCTTGGCGGACTGTGGGCCCAGCCTCCCATCGGAGGCCCCCCTCCCTGCTGGCCTCCTCCCTGCATCCCCATTGATGGAGGCATTGGCCTGCTGATGGCTGCTGGGGCTGTCATTGGAGGCCGGACGGCCCTCACCCTCCGCAGGTCCCGTAACGGCAAGTGATCCATGGACGGGCCCCATGCGCCCTCCCCGCCGCTCCTGCGCGATCCGCTCATCCGTTTTCTGCTCACTGCGGGTGCGCTGTTCCTGGGCTGGTACCTGGCCTATGAACTGGTGATCCACCCCTGGGCGGTGCTTGACCACCTGGTGATCGACAACCTCATCCGGCTGAGCGGCTCCCTCCTGGAGCTGTTGGGCTACAGCCTGCTGCTGGAACCGCCCAACGCGGAAATGATCCGAACGATCGGCGTGCAGGGCGGGCACCTGCTCTGGATCGGCGACCCGTGCAACGGGGTGAGCCTGTTCGCCGTGTTCGCCCTGTTCCTGATGGCCTACCCCGGCCCCTGGCGGCACAAGGCCTGGTTCATTCCGCTCGGGCTGCTGACCATCCACCTGATCAACGTGGCCCGGATAGCAGCCCTCTGCATCGTAGTGTCCATCAACTACGAGCTGCTCAACTTCAACCACGATTACACCTTCTATGTGATCGTGTACGGCTGGGTCTTCCTGCTGTGGTACCTGTGGGTGGACCGGTTCGCGCGGGCCAGGAGCGCAGTGGCGCCATGAAGGCGCGCGCGACGGCGGTGCTGCTCATTGCATGCGGCGTGCTGCTGGGTGCTCTGCGCGAGTTCCTGTTCCTGAACCTGAACTACCAGCTGGACCATGTACGGCGCGGTACGGCATACTCCTATGCGCACTCCCGCTTCCAGAGCTGGACCGCAGGTGCGGACCTCGCCGGCCTGGTGGCCCTGAAATGGGCACTGGCCGCCGGCTTCGTGGCCATCATGCTGTTGCTGGCCGTGGCCCTGGCCCGTGTGCTGGTGGGGGATCACCGATACCGCACGCCGCTGGTGGCGGGCACGCTGATCACGGGTTCGCTCGCACTCGCCCTGCACGTGGCAGCCGCGGTGCTGCCCGCGCTGGAGGCGGTGGGCGTGAAGCTGCTGCATGCCCTGCAGTTCCCGGTCGTGCTGCTGCTGATCCTGCTGGCGGTGCCGCTCATCCGGCGCACCCGGTCCTGAGCATCGCCCCCGTCTATCTTCGCCGCACATCCGGCACACCATGGAACGCGACCAGCAGGTCTTCGGCATCATCGACAAGGAGAAATGGCGACAGACGAAGGGTCTGGAGCTCATCGCCAGCGAGAACTATGTGAGCGGGCAGGTGATGGAGGCCATGGGCTCGGTGCTGACCAACAAGTACGCGGAAGGCCTTCCGGGCCGGCGCTATTACGGAGGCTGCGAGCATGTGGACGAGGTGGAGCAGCTCGCCATCGACCGCGCGAAGAGCCTGTTCGGGGCGGCATGGGCCAACGTGCAACCCCACAGCGGCGCACAGGCCAATGCGGCTGTGATGCTCGCCGCGATCAAGCCCGGCGACACCATCCTGGGCTTCGATCTCAGCCACGGAGGCCACCTCACGCACGGCAGCCCGGTGAACTTCAGCGGCAAGCTCTACCGCGCCACCTTCTACGGTGTGGACAAGGCCACGGGACGCGTGGACATGAACGTGGTGCGCGAGACCGCCCTTCGCGAGCAGCCCCGGTTGATGATCTGCGGTGCAAGCGCCTACAGCCGCGATTGGGACTATGCGGCCTTCCGCGGCATCGCGGACGAGGTGGGCGCGGTGCTGCTGGCCGATGTAAGCCATCCCGCAGGGCTCATCGCCGCCCGCCTGCTCAAACGCCTCGCTGCCCCCTTCCCATACACCCCCGCCCCTA
>CAZUNW010000070.1:4359-8330 GCA_964621425.1 uncultured Chryseobacterium sp.
GCGCGGCCCGCGCGGCGGCCTGATCCTGGTGGGTCGTGACGGCGCGAACCCCTGGGGGCTGCGTACGCCGAAGGGTGAAACGCGCAGCCTGGGTAGTGTGCTGGACGGGGCCGTGTTCCCGGGCACACAGGGTGGACCACTTGAGCATGTGATCGCCGCCAAGGCTGTGGCCTTCGGTGAAGCACTGGCCCCCGCATTCGTGGACTATGCCAGGCAGGTGATCGCCAACGCCCGCACCATGGCCGAAGGGCTTGTGGAGAAGGGCTACGACGTGGTGAGCGGTGGCACGGACAACCATTGCATGCTCATCGACCTCCGCAACAAGGGCGTGAGCGGCAAGGAGGCCGAACAGGTGCTCGGACGTGTGGACATCACGGTGAACAAGAACATGGTGCCCTTCGACACCCAGAGCCCCTTCGTCACGAGCGGCATCCGCATCGGTACGCCCGCCATCACCACGCGGGGCCTGAAGGAGGCCGAGTGCCGCCAGATCGTGCACCTGATCGATGCCGCACTAACCCACCGCGACGATAATTCTGAACTGGACCGCATCCGCTTCCAGGTGAACGGCATGATGCGCCTGCGGCCCCTCTTCGCCTGAGCGCCCCATGGCCCTCCGCCACTGGCGCACCGCGCTCCTCACAACCCTGCTCTGCCTGGCGGCCGCGGAGGGAGCCCCCTGGCTGCTCGGCACATTGACCGGCAAGCCCTACCACCGGGCTGCCGTGCAAGAGGCGCTCGGACGGCCGATGCCTGCGGATACCACGCGCGCCGGACCGGTGGCGGAGGAATACCTGGGCGACCATCTCCTGCACCCCTACCTGGGCTATGTCAGCATTCCGCTCAACGACCGCAACCGCTTCGGTCTGCCGGGAGCCGATCCCCTTCACCCCGGTTCGCCGGACACGGTGAACGTCATGCTCCTCGGCGGATCCGTGGCCATGGGCCTGCACACCTTCGCCGAGGACCGGCTGATCGAGGGGCTCCGCGAGGTGCCCCGCTTCCGGAACAAGGCCTTCCGTGTGGCCGTGCTCGCCCTGGGCGGCTACAAGCAACCGCAACCGCTGCAGGCCCTCAGCTGGTTCCTTGCGCAAGGCGCACACGTGGACCTCGTGCTGGCGCTCGATGGGTTCAACGACATCGTACTGCCGGTGTGCGACAATCTGCCCTTCGGCATCCATCCGGACTACCCGCGCCACTGGAACATGTACGCCCGCAAGCGCCTCGAGCCGCGCGTGGAACGCATCCTGGCCGAACAGCTTGCCGTGGGGGAACGGCGCGAACAACGGCGCCAGTGGCTCGCCGGATCCGTCCTGCGTGCGAGCAACGTATCGCTCCTGCTTTGGAGCGCGGCCGATGCGCGCGATGCCGGCGAACTGGCCGAATTGGACCAGCGCCTGCGCCGCGCGCTCGGCAACGCGGGCCAGGACCTGCAGGTGACCGGACCGGTGCGCACCGTGACGGACACCGCCGCCTACCGGGCCGGGCAGGCTGACCTCTGGATGCGCAGCTCCCTGCAGGTGCAGGCCCTGGCATCGGCCCATGGCGCCCCATACCTGCATTTCCTGCAACCGAACCAGTATGTGCCCGGCTCAAAGCCATTCGGTAAGGCGGAAGCCTCCGTGGCGCTGGCCGACGGACCCTTCTGCTACCGCGACGCCGTTGAGCAGGGCTACCCCTTGCTCATCGCCCGCGGACTGCGCCTGAAAGGATACGGGGTTGACTTCCACGACCTAACGGACCTGTTCCGCGAGGAGCAAGGCGCCATGTACGGGGACAACTGCTGCCATTTCACCCGCGCGGGATATCAACGGATCGCTGCAGCAATGGCCACGGCGGCAAGGGAGAGTCTCGCTGGTTCAGAAACCGCGATCAATCGATGACCTGCACCCGATCGCCGTTGCGCCCCGCCTCGGCCCGTGCACGCTCCCAATCCAGGTTGGCACCGCTCGTGCCCTTGAACCTCTTGAAGAACCCCTCGCGCTCGGGCAGCGCCTCGAACTGCGCCACGTAGGCCGGCGAAGGGTCGATCACCGGGGTGCCCAACTCCGAACTGAACAGGTCCTTGAACACCACCGGCACCATCTCGATATCGGCCCCCAACTGACGCTCCATGCGCCGCGCCAGACCGCGCAGCATCCAGGATTGAAAGGGATCGGACGCGAGCGCGATGCGCTTCATGCCCCGGTCCCGGGCGAGCATGTAACTGTTGAACAGGTTCTCCGTGCTGTGCTCGGCGCGGGTCTCCAGCAGGATATGGGCGCGGGGCACACCGAGCTGCTCGGCGTATAGCCCCATGATGGTGGCCTCCACATAAGGGGTGTACACCGCCGACCCTGAGAAGATGAGGTTCTTCGCCATGCCCCGCTCATAGAGCTTCACCGCCCAATGCACACGCATTTTCATGATGGTCTGCCACTCGCTGCCCTCGAAAGGCACACCGGGGACCACGACCGCATCGAAGGGCGCCGCCTCCGTGGCCTGCTTGTACAGGCGGGCCTGACCCTTGTTGGTCATTGCGCAGGAGGCCAGCGAGCCCGCAACGAGCGCTGCGCCGAGGAGGTGAAGAAGGGAACGGGCATGCATGGGTCCGTGGTTGTGCACGTAGAACGCCTGCGGGCCGCATTGGTTCGTGGTTTGTTCATCTTTTAATAAACAAAGTCTAAACAAAATTAGCCGAGTTGTCGGCGTATATCACATCCTATTGATAACCAATGACTTGACCCGAACAGCCACCCGCTCAAGGGCGGCCACCTCCGGTGCGCTGAGCCAGGCGACCAGGCCCACCAGGAAGGCCAGGGCCATGTCCGGGATGGAGAACCACACGCCCGTAATGATGTGGAAAAGGGCGGCGGCCATCAGTGCCCAGCGCCGCAGCGGGGGGATGTAAAAGGCAACTGATACCGTCACCAGGAATGGGACCACCGTGGCACCGAGGACCGCCGCCGCCGCCGGGAAATCCAGCAGCCAGCGCGGGCCCACCTCCGGGTCCGCGGCCAACCGCAGGAGGGCAGTGCCATCAGTCCAAGAGGTGCCGGCCAGCTTGTTGATGGCAGCCATCAGGTAGGCCAGGGCCGTTTGGAGCCGGGCTGCGTGCAGACCAAGGGCGGTGAACCACGTGTCCGCACCCGGCGCCGGATGGGCGCGCATGCCGGCGGACCACACAAGCAGGTTGGCAACAAGCCAGTGCCCACCTGTGGCCACCACCCATGCCCGCTCAAGCAGCACCATATATAGCACCCAGCCGAGCAGGACCATCCAGCGGGGTGGTTCCCGTCGGATCCCCAGCACGGCCACCGCGGCCAGCGCCACCGCCACCACAAAGGCTGCCCAGCCAGGCATCCAACCGAAGTGCCCGCCCCCGGGGTGCGGAATGGGATCCAGCCAGAGCAGTTCGGCTGAGAAGAGCCCGGCAAGCACCTGCACGAGCAGCCACGTGAACAACGCACGCTGGAGGAGGCGGATGGTCAGCGGGTTCATGGCTGTTGCGGGGCATCGAGCAGTACGGTGATCCCGCGCTCCCTCGGTCCGGCGCCGGTGCAGGCCTGCACCGCACGCACCTGGGTGATGTGTCCGGCACCTGCCCCATCGCGCGCCATGGCCGTGATGGCCATGGACAGCCGCTTGCCGACAAGGACCGTATCAGGCAAAGGGGAGCCGCCACCGAGGTAGGCGGCGAGGTTCCTGGCCGCGCGGTGCGCCACCCAACCCTGGTGGCCATCCGCCAGGCCCACCCAGCGCCCCGCTGTATCGCGCACCTCCAGACGGCATGCGCAGGCCGGTGGGTCGGGCGCGAACAGGTCCCACCCCTGGTGGAAGAGCGGCCTCACCCACGCCACGGCCCAGACGCGGATCAGGGGCGGCACGCACTCCTTTGGCGCGGTGTAGGCCACCACGAGCAGGAAATGGACGGCGAGCACGGCAACGAGGGCGGATCGGTGGAGCGGGCGCACGGCGCCGTGAAGATGGGG
>CAZUNW010000070.1:8340-8724 GCA_964621425.1 uncultured Chryseobacterium sp.
CGCCGAAGCCCCATGACCATCCCCGCGAACGATCCCACCCTCCGCTCCTGGTCACCCGTCCCGGCGGAACGCGATGTCCCCATCCAGAACCTGCCCCTGGGCGTGGGCAGCATCGGGGGGGCTGCGCCGGCCCCCCTGTCGCGCATCGGCGACATGGCCATCGACCTGCGTGCGCTGGCCGAGGCCGGTCTGCTGGACGGCACGGGCATCCCCCGCGAGGCGTTCGCCGCCCCAGCGCTGAACGCGTTGATGGCCGGCGGACGAGCGCCAGTTAGCGCACTGCGGGCCCGCCTGAGTGGGCTGCTGAGCCATGACACGCCAGACCTGCGCGACACCGTAGGGCTGCGTGAACGGGCACTGATACCGGTGGCCCGGGTGGCCATG
>CAZUNW010000070.1:8734-10475 GCA_964621425.1 uncultured Chryseobacterium sp.
TACACCGACTTCTACAGCAGCAGGCAGCACGCGTACAACGTGGGCTGCATGTTCCGCGACCCGGCGAACGCACTCCTGCCCAACTGGCTCCACCTGCCGGTGGGCTACCATGGCCGGGCAAGCAGCATCGTGGTGAGCGGCACGCCGATCCGCAGGCCCGTTGGGCAGTTCAAGCCCGCGCCTGATGCGGCCCCGGTGCTTGGTGCCACGCGGCAGCTGGACATGGAACTGGAGGTGGCCTTCATCACCTTCAACGGCAACGCATTAGGGGACCGGATCGGGACGGCGCAGGCTGAGGCCCACATCCTGGGCCTGGTGCTCTTCAACGACTGGAGCGCCCGCGACATCCAGGCTTGGGAATACGTGCCGCTCGGCCCCTTCCTGGGCAAGAACTTCGGCAGCAGCGTCAGCCCCTGGGTCGTCCTGCTGGACGCGCTGGAGCCCTTCCGCATCGCGGGTCCCGAGCAGGACCCGCCTGTGCTGCCCTACCTGCGGCAGGAGGGCCGCCACCACTTCGACATCGCACTGGAGGCCAGCATCGCAACAGCGGGCGGGGATGAGACGGTGATCTGCCGCAGCAACTTCAGGCACATGTACTGGAGCATGGCACAGCAGCTGGCCCACCACACGGTGAACGGGTGCAACGTGCGCTGCGGCGACATGATGGCCAGCGGAACCATCAGCGGTGATGATCCGGGCAGCTACGGAAGCCTGCTGGAGCTCACCTGGAAGGGCACAAAGCCCCTGCGCCTGCAGGACGGAACGGAGCGAAGGTTCCTTGAGGACGGCGACACACTGGTGATGCGCGGGCATTGCGCGAAGGGGGTCTTGCGCATCGGCTTTGGCGAGGTACGGGGCACGGTGCTGCCCGCGCTGCCCTACCTTTAGGGCCCGTAAATGGAGGGAGCAAGCGCTGCCGTGCCGGGGCTTCCCGGCGTGAACGAGGGACGCGAGAAGGACGAGATCCTGTACCGCTACCGTGGCTTGTTGCGCAGCATCCGGGGTGAGCGGACCCCGGAGGAGACGCGGACGATCCGCAAGGCCTTCAACATCGCACTGGAGGCCCACAAGGACCAGCGGCGCAAGAGCGGGGAACCCTACATCTACCACCCCCTGGCGGTGGCCCGCATCTGCGCCGAGGAGATCGGGCTGGGCACCACAAGCGTGGTGTGCGCGCTGCTGCACGACACAGTGGAGGACACCGACCTGACGCTGGAGGATGTCCGCGACCTCTTCGGTGCCACCGAGGCGTCCATCATCGACAGCCTCACCAAGATCAGCGGGCTGCAGTTCGGCACCGACAGCATCCAGGCGGAGAACTTCCGCAAGGTGCTGCTCACCCTGGCGCAGGATGTGCGGGTGATCCTCATCAAGCTGGCCGACCGGCTGCACAACATGCGCACCCTGGAGGGCATGGCGCGTGACAAGCAGCTGAAGATCGCGAGCGAAACGCTTTTCCTCTATGCGCCCATGGCCCACCGCCTGGGGCTGTACAGCATAAAGAGCGAGCTGGAGGACCTCGCCCTGAAGTTCAAGGAGCCCACGGTATACGCCGACATCGAGCAGCGGCTGAAAAAGGGGGAGGCGGTGCGGAGGCGCTTCATCAGCCGGTTCATGCTGCCCATCCGCGAGGCCCTGGACCGGGAGGGATTCGCCTACGAGATCAAGGGCAGGCCCAAGAGCATCCACAGCATCTACAACAAGATGCTCAAGAAGAACGTGACCTTCGAGGAGGGCTACG
>CAZUNW010000070.1:10485-10893 GCA_964621425.1 uncultured Chryseobacterium sp.
TCGACACCAAGCAGGAGCTGGAGAAAGCCGACTGCTGGAAGGTTTACAGCATCGTCACGGACTTCTACCAGCCGAACCCCGACCGGTTGCGGGACTGGATCAGCATCCCCAAGGCCAACGGGTATGAGAGCCTGCACACCACGGTGATGAGCCCGGGCGGCCGCTGGGTGGAGGTACAGATCCGCAGCAGGCGGATGGACGAGATCGCCGAAATGGGCCTGGCCGCGCACTACCGCTACAAGGATGACGAGGAGCACGCCGGTGCGCTGGACGCCTGGCTGAACCGTGTGCGCGAGGTGCTGGAGGACCCCAGCTCGAACGCCATCGATTTCGTGAACGACTTCAAGCTGAACCTGTTCAGCGACGAGATCGTGGTCTTCACCCCCAAGGGGGACATGCGGAACCTGC
>CAZUNW010000071.1:0-10881 GCA_964621425.1 uncultured Chryseobacterium sp.
TCTGCATCGGCCAGAACTGGCTGCTGGATGCGGGCAACCCGGGCAGCCAATACGTCTGGAGCACCAATGCCGTTTCGCAGACCATCACCGTGAGCACGAACGGAACCTACGGGGTGCAGGTCACGGATGCCAACGATTGCGTGAACGGGGACACGATCGCCATTGTCTTCGATCCGCTGCCGGTGATCCAGCTGCAGGACGCCACGGTCTGCATCAGCGAGACCGTGCTGCTCGACGCCGGCAACCCCGGAAGCAGCTACGCTTGGAGCACAGGCGAGACGAGCCAGGTGATCGCGGTGGACAGTGTGAGCGGGACCTTCTCCGTGGTGGTGACCACGCCCACCTGGTGCGTGGACTCCGCCGACGCCGTGATCGATATCGTGCCCTTCCCCGTGGTTGACCTGGGTCCCGATACCGCCCTGTGCGATACAGAGATCATGCAACTGGACGCCGGCAACCCCGGACAGGACTTCACTTGGAGCACAGGCGCCACCAGCCAGACCATCCAGCTCACCACCACGCAGGACGTGTGGGCGGAGGTGTTCAACGGGTACTGCACCACGCGGGATTCCGTCTCCGTGGTGTTCAACCCGCTGCCTGCTGTGATCGGGCAGGCGGAACAGGTGCTCTGCCTCGACCTATGGCCGAAAAAGACGGTGCTTGACGCCGGGAACCCGGGCTGCAGCTTCCTGTGGAGCACCGATGAGGAGACACAGTCCATCGAGGTGAACGCCTACGGCTGGTACGTGGTGGACATCACCACCCCGCTCAACTGCACGATCACGGACTCCATCGAGGTTGTGGAGTTCTGCCCCCCGCAATGCTTCGTGCCGAACACGTTCACACCCGACGGCGATGGCGTGAATGACCTGTTCATGCCCAGCGGCTACAACATCGCCACCATGAAGCTGAGGATCTTCAACCGATGGGGGGAGGAGATCTTCTCCGGCTCCGATGCCGAGGCCGCCTGGGACGGTACGGCGGACGGCATGGAGGTGCAGGACGGTGTGTATGCATGGCGCCTGGACTACCGCTTCTTCGAGGACCGGTTCGGCACCATCGGCGCCGAACGCCGTCTGCTTGGGCACGTGACACTGGTGCGCTGACCGCACCACTTACTTAGGAAGGGCCGGACACTGTCCGGCCCTTCCTGTTCCATACCCCCTGCAACCTTGGGGTGTGGCACACGTATGCAGGGCGCGACCCACCCCGCGCTCCGGTGGCCATGATCCCCCATATCCGGTCCCGTAGGACCCTGACCACGCTTTGCCTTGCACTGGGCCTCACCCATGTGTGCACGCTGCATGCGCAGGTGAACGGTCCCATGCCAACGCTGGGCACGGAACTGTGGACCGGGTTCATGCAGAACGCCTACGGCGCCCAGGAACTGCGGCTGTTGATCACGGCGCCCACGGCAACCACCGGCACGGTGAGCATGCCCCAGGCGGGATGGAGCCAGCCCTTCAGCGTCAACGCCAACGGTGTTACCCAGGTGGTGTTACCCAACACGGCCGAGCACATGGGCTCGGAACAGGTGCTGGGCAAGGGGGTGCGCATCCAGGCCGTGGACCCTGTCGCAGTGACGGCCGTGAGCTACCAGAGTTACACCCAGGACGGTGCGCAAGTGCTCCCGGTGCATGCCCTCGGCACGGACCACTTCGCAGAAGCTTATCGGGGACTGCCCGGATTCAACGACTACTACAAGAGTGAGCTGCTGATCGTGGCCACTGCGGATGGCACCGAGGTGGAGATCACCCCCAGTGTGAACACCTCGGGCGGAAGGCCGGCGGGAGTACCCTTCACGGTGATGCTGGACGAAGGGCAGAGCTACCAGGTCCAGTCCGCCCTCGCCTCGCTGGACCTGACGGGAACCCGCGTGCGTGGAACGGCCCAGAGCGGCCCCTGTCGGCCCTTCGCCGTGCTGAGCGGGAGCATGTGCGCCAATGTACCGCTGGGTTGCCCGGCGTGCGACCACATCGTGGAACAGATGGTGCCGCTGGAACGATGGGGCACCTCGTTCCACACATTCATGCCAGGCGGCATCACCAGTACCACGCTGCGGGTGCTGGCCGGCCAGAACGGGACCAATGTGACGGTGAACGGCGGGGCGCCGGTACTGCTCAATGCCGGGCAGACGCATGAACTGAACGGCATCAACGCACCGGCCTGCATCAATGCAACAGCACCGGTCTCCGTGGTGCTCATCTACGAGGGCTACAACTGTGCGAACGCAGGGGACCCTTCCATGGTGGTGATCGAGCCGGATGACCGCACCACACTGGCCAGCTCTTTCGGCACCTCCTCCGGGCAGATCAACGTGCACAGGGTGGAGCTGGTGGTCCCCTCGGCGGCGGTGGGCCAGGTGACCGTGGACGGGAGTGCGGTGCCCGCGTCCAGCTTCGCCACCTACGCGGCATGTCCAGGCTGGTCGCACGCCAGCCGCGTGATCGGCGCAGGCACGCACCGCGTCACCGCACCACAGGGCATCCACGTCTATGCCACCGGCTTCGGCACGGGGGAGAGTTACGCCTACAGCGCGAACGCCACCATTGTGCCCGAGGACCCGCCCGATTCGTTGCTCTGCGTGAACGGCCCGGTGACGCTCACCTCCCCTGTACCGCTGGACAACCCGCATTGGGAGGCCTCCAGCACACCAGGTGTGGTGCTCGCCACAGGGATCAGCTACAACTTCATCCCCACCACCAACGCCAGTTACACGGTACAGGGACTGGTGCCCGGCACCACCTGCCCATTGGAGTTCACCTTCCATGTTGGACCGCAGGTGCCCGCCAACCTCGATGCACTGGCCGACAACGGCGGCAGTGCCGTCATCTGCCAATACATGCCGGTACAGCTCGGCGCATCACCCGTGCTCGATCCCGCCACGTACGACCTCGCCTGGACACCGGCCGGACTGGTGAACGATCCGGGGATACCGAACCCCATCGCCTACCCGCTGGGCACGACCTGGTTCAGGCTGCAGGTGACAAGCCCCCTGGGCTGTGGCACCGTGACCGACAGCGTACTGGTACAGGTGGTCCCGAACGATGTGCTCCGGGTGAAGGCCACGGTGGCGGACGACCAAATCTGCCTGGGGGACGCGGTGCAACTGGGGGCGCAAACAGAGCGCATCATCGCCCAGGACCCGCTGGACAATGGTACATCGACGCTGTGGTCCCAGTTGCAGGGCGGAGCGGTGAGCGCCACCTGCGGGTCCGTAGCAGGATCAGCCCTGCTGTTCACGGGCGCTGGTACTCGCCTGGCGCGCACCGTGGCCGCCGATGTGGCACAGGGGGGGAGTCTGGCCTTCAGCATCTGGATCTCGGCAGGCGGCACACCATGCGATGGGGCTGAACCTGGGGAGGACGTGGTTGTGGAATACAGCCTGAACGGGACGACATGGGCACCCATCGTCACCTTCCTGGAATCGCAATACCCCGTCTTCACAGCGGTCGACCTGCCCATCCCCCCCGCCGCATGGTCGCCGGCCACGCTGTTCAGGTGGCGACAACTGGCCAACAGTGGCGCCTCACAGGATGTGTGGGCGCTGGACAATGTGCTCATGAGCAGCGTGGATAACAGCGGGCTGGCCCTGCAGTGGAACCCGGTGAGCAGCTTGAACGACCCCACGGTCGCATCACCAACGGCCACACCGGCCGGGAACACGTGGTATACCGTGACGGTGACCGGCGCCTCTGGATGCAGCTTCAGCGACTCGGTGCTGGTGCAGGTCGCCCCCGCCTTCTCGGTGAGTACAGGCCCCGACACCCTGATCTGCGGAAGCGGGCAAGTACAACTGCAGGCCACCGCCGCCAACGGACAAGGCATCCAATGGAACTGGACCCCGCCGAACAGCGGGCTCAGCGATCCAGCTGTAGCGGACCCCGTGGCCGTCCCGTCGGCCACCACGGCCTACATCGCCACGGCCACCAACAGCCTCGGCTGCTCGGCCAGCGACACGGTGACGGTGACGGTGGGACCTGCGCTCGGGCTCATAATCTCCGCAACGGACACGGCCCTTTGCCAGGGGCAGTCCACACAGTTGAGTGCGCTGGTGCAGGGGTCCGCCAATGTAACCTGGCAGTGGAACAACAGCGGAAGCCTGGACGATCCGACCGTGGCCGGTCCCATCGCCAGCCCCACCAGTACGACCAGCTACACCGCCATCGTGACCGATGTGCAGTCGGGATGCAGCGCGGACGGTACCATCAGCGTGATGGTGACCACGACCTATACCATTGACGCCGGTGCGGACACCAGCCTCTGCAGCACGATCGGGCACCAGCTAGGTGTGCAGCACAATGTGCCCGCGCCCTTCACCATCGCCTGGACACCTGCCAACCTCCTAGGGGCCGGTAACAGCCCATCGCCCGTGCTGCTCGCCGATACCACCATGCTCTTCGCAGTGACGGTCACGGACGCCATCGGCTGTTCAGTGACTGATGCGGTGATGATCACCGACGCGTTCGACGGCCTGGTGACACCCGTGGACACCGCAGGGTGCCAGGGGCAGAACCTGTTGCTGGACGCGGGCTTCCCGGGGTCGGCCTACGCCTGGTCGCACGGTCCGGTCGCCCAGGTGGTGGCCGTATCCACCGCGGGCACCTACCAGGTGGAGATCCTGGATGCATTGGGCTGCCAGAGCACCCTCACTTTCAACGTGGTGGTGAACCCTTCCCCCGCCATCGACCTCGGACCGGACAGCATCCTCTGCGGGGCAAGCGCGTTCAGCATCCTCGCGAACAGTGCCGGCAATGCCGTGGTATGGGGCAATGGAACGGCCGGCCAGCAATTCCTGGCCACCGCGAGTGGCACCTACATGGCCACGGCCACCACGGTCCTCGGATGCAGCGCCACCGACTCCGTCGCACTGACCTTCGCTCCGCTACCAGTGGATGTTCTGCAGGATACCATGGCATGCTCCACCACCCTGGTGATCCTGGATGCGGGGAACACAGGCAGCACGCACGCATGGAGTACGGGGGCGACCACTCAAGCCGTTGCCGCCACCACAAGCGGCCCGTACAGCGTGCTCGTAACAACACCGCTGGGCTGCTCATCCACAATGGATGCCTGGGTGGAACTGGTGGTTCCCCCGCCGGTGGAGCTCGGTCCGGACACCGCATTATGCGCGGGTTCCAGCCTGATCCTCGATGCGGAGCAGCCCGGCTGCACCTACGCGTGGAGCACCGGGGCCAGCACACCCGCCATCACCGTCGCACAAGGCGGTGCGATAAGCCTGGTGGTGACGAACGGCGCCTGCATGGTGCATGACACCATCACCATCAGCTTGCTCCCTGCCCCCGTGGATGAACTGGCCGACGTCACGGCCTGTATCGGGCAACCCGTGCTTCTCGATGCGGGCAATGCTGGATCGACATACGCGTGGAACACCGGTGCCGTTACGGCCATGATCAGCCCCACGACCGCCGGCACGTACGCTGTGACCGTGACCACCACCGATGGATGCAGCGGGAGCTTCGATGCGGTGGTGTCACTACTGCCCTGGCCGGTGGTTGAACTGGGGCCCGACACCACCCTTTGCGACGGCGACCTGCTCCTGCTCGGCACGAGCGATCCGGGGCTCATCCACACGTGGAGCACCGGCGCGGGCACCCCCACCATCACCGTTACGAACAGCGGCACATACACCGTAATGGTCGACAACGGCTATTGCAGTGCGACGGACGCCATCACCGCGCTGTTCGAAGCGCGACCTGACGCGGTCCCGGAACGCGAACGTTTCACCTGCCTTGACGAAGAACCGCACCATGTGCTCCTGGATGCCGGGAACCCGGGTGCATCCTACGCCTGGAGCACCGGGGAGGTGGCCCAGGTCATCGTGGCCACGTCATACGGCTGGTACGTGGTGGACGTCACCAACGCCGAGGGTTGCACACTCCGTGATTCGGTGCGCGTGAACGAGTTCTGCCCGGCGACCATCTATGTGCCCAACACCTTCACGCCCAATGGGGACGGCATCAATGACACGTGGGGGACAATTGGCAGGAACGTGGTGGAGCTCGAGGTCACCGTTTTCGACCGCTGGGGCGGCGTGCTGTGGCGCGCCACCACCATGGATGACCGATGGGACGGAACAGCGCGTGGGTCGGAGGCGCCAAATGACCTCTACGTGTGGAAGATGCGCTACCGGCTGATCGATGCGGCGAGCGGGGTCGCGGGCATGCCCGCGGAGCGCACCGGCCATGTGCAGGTGCTCCGCTGATGCGGGCCATCAGGGATGCAGGGTGAAGTCGTCCGCCTCGAGGGCGACAGGGAACCTGGCGCGGAATTCCTCGAGGGCCGCATGGTCCAGGACGATGGTGAAGTGGCCCTCCTGGCCCGGCTCCAGGCCGGCGACCACGGTGCCCCGCGGATCGACCAGGACGCTGTCACCGCTGTAGACGATGCCCTTGCCATCGGTGCCCACACGGTTCACCCCGGCCACGTAGCATTGGTTCTCGATGGCGCGCGCCAGCAGCAGTTGGGCCCATGGATAGCGCCTTGCCTCCGGCCAGTTCGCCACGTAGAGCGCTGCGTCGTAATCACCGCGGCCGGCGATGCTCCTGGACCGGGCGAACACGGGGAAACGGAGGTCGAAGCAGATCTGGAGCAGGATGCGCCACCCACGCCACTCCACCACCACGCGCTCCCGGCCTGCGGCGTAGTGCTCGGTCTCCTGCGCAAAGCGGAAAAGGTGGCGCTTGTCATAGGTGGTGATACCGCCATCGGGGCGCACGAAAAGACCGCGGTTGTAGTGGCATCCGCCTTCGGCAATGATCACACTGCCAAAAAGGGCGGCATCAAGGTCCCGGGCCTACTCGCGCATCCAGTGCACGGTAGGGCCGTCCATGGGCTCCGACAGCTCCGTGCTTCGCATGCTGAAACCCGTGGTGAACATTTCGGGCAGCACCACCAGGTCCGTGGTCCCGGCGAGGGGCGCAAGGATGTCGCCGAACCGCTGCCGGTTGGCCGGTGCGTCCTCCCAATGAAGGACGGATTGGACCAACGTGACCCTCAGATCCTGCATAGCTTTTCCATGGCCGCGTCCAAGGTAGCGTCCTGTTTGGCGAAGCAGAAGCGCAGGAGGCGCTGCCCGGGCGGCGGGTCCTTGTAGAAGGGGGATAGCGGTATGGTGGCCACCCCGTGCGCGCGGGCGACATGCTCTGCGAAGGCCCGATCGCCGTCCACGCTGATGGCGCTGTAATCCGCGGTCAGGAAATAGGAGCCCTCGCACGGCAGCAGCCTGAAACGCGATGCACGCATGCCCGCCACGAAGCGATCGCGCTTGGCCTGGTAGAAAGCGGACACATCCCTGTAGTGCGCAGGCTCACTCAGGTAGGCGGCCAGGGCATGCTGCATGGGGGTGTTCGCACTGAAGACGTTGAACTGGTGGACCTTGCGGAACCCGTCCATCAGCGGGCGCGGCGCCAGGACATAGCCCATCTTCCAGCCGGTGGCATGGAACACCTTGCCGAAGCTGAATACGACGAACGCACGTTCGCGCAGCTCCGGATGGGCGATGGCGGAGGCATGGGGCAGTCCATCGAAAACCAGGTGCTCATAGACCTCATCGCTGAGGAGCAGGATGTCGGTGCCGCGGAGCATGTCGGCGATGGTGCGCATGTCCGCATCGCGCAGGATGGTACCGGCGGGATTGTGTGGCGTATTCACCATCAACAGCCGGGTACGGTACGTGATGGCCGCCTTCACCGCGGCCGCATCGAACCGCATGTCACCGCCCAACCGCACATGCACGGGGGTTCCACCGAAGAGCTCCACCGCGGGCGCGTAGCAGTCGTAGGCCGGATCGATGATGATCACCTCGTCGCCGGGCTCCACCACCGCACCGATGGCGGTGAAGATGGCCTGCGTGGCACCGGATGTCACGGTCACCTCCGTATCGGGATCATAGGCATGGCCCTGGAGCGTGGCGACCTTGCCGGCGATCGCCTCGCGCAGCGAAGGAAGGCCCGGCATGGGTGCGTACTGGTTGTGGCCGGCACGCATGGCCTTCTCCACAAGGTCGATCAACCCGGTGTCGATCGGGAAATCCGGGAAGCCCTGGCTCAGGTTGATGGCACCGCACTCCGCCGCGAGCTTGCTCATCACGGTGAAGATCGTGGTGCCGACGTGCGGGAGTTTGGCACGGAAGGACATGATGCGCGAAACTACAGGACCTCCGCCCATGTCCTCCGATGTTGGCTCGGTCTGCGCCAGCCCCACCGCGCCGGACAAGGCCCTATGTTCGCATTACCGGCGGGGGGATACGGATGAAGGCACGCATCGGGGACATCGACATCGAGTACGGCATCGTCGGCCGGGGACCGTGGATCACGCTCTCCCATTCCCTGGCGGCGGATCAGCGCATCTGGGAGCCGCAGGTGGAGGTGCTCCGCAAGTACTTCACGGTGCTCACGTACGATACCCGGGGACATGGTGGCACAACGGCAACACCCGGTCCATACACGCTGGAGCAGCTTGTACAGGATGTGCTGGGGCTGCTGGACCACCTGGGCGTGGAGCGCACACACTGGCTGGGGCTGTCCATGGGCGGCATGATCGGGCAGGAGCTCGCCCTACGGGCACCGCTGCGGACGGACCGCATGATGCTGGCGGACACGACCGGCAGGCTGCCTGCGGAGCTGTCCCGGTCATGGGCTGAACGGGGGCGTGCAGTGCTGGCCGCAGGCCTGTCCGGCTCGGTTCATCCCACACTGGACCGCTGGTTCACCATGGATTTCCGCCGGCGCGAACCGGAGCTGATGGATCGCATCGGGGCCATGATCGCGGCCACCCCCGCGGAAGGGTATGCGGGCTGCTGCGCGGCCATCGCTGGTGTGGATACGCTGGACCGCCTCGGCGGGCTTCGCCAACCGGCGCTGGTGCTGGTGGGCGAGAACGACCCATCGACACCGCCATGCATGGCGGAATCCATCGCGGCGCATTGGCCGGGTGCGGAATTGGTGGTCCTGCCCGGTGCCGCCCACCTGGCCAACCTGGAGCAACCCGCGGCGTTCAACTCGGCCATGCTCCGTTTCCTCGGGGTGCCCGGCTGCGATCGAAGGTCCGGTACATGGCCTTTCGACGCATGACCTATGTTCGCTACCACGACTCGGATACATGCGCGCGCTCCAGCTCCTCCTGATGACCCTGCCCGGCGGGCTGTCCCTGCCCGCGCAAGACACCTTCTCCATCACCGCAGTGGACAGCGTTACTGGCGAGGTTGGCAGTGCCGGTGCCTCCTGCCTTAACCTGTTCCTTTTCGGCTACTCCGACCCCGGATTCCTCGCGCAGCAGTTGCCGGGGGTGGGCAGCATCAACGCACAGGCCCTGTACCTCGCCGCCAACCAGAATGCCGCCATGGCGCGACTGCAGGCGGGCGACGTTCCGGATCAGGTGATAAGCTGGCTGCAGGCCAACGACGCGCAGAACAACCCCCAGGCGCGGCAGTACGGTGTGGCACGGCTGGACGGCAATGGAGGGGCGGATGCCGCGGCTTTCACCGGGACCCAGTGCCTGTCGTATGCCGGTCACCGTGCAGGTCCGAATTACGCCATCCAGGGGAACATCCTGCTGGGCCCGCAGATCCTTGACGACATGGAGCAGAACTTCCTGAACACGACCGGCACGCTGGCGGACAAGCTGATGGCGGCACTCCAGGGCGCCAACGTGGTGGGCGCCGATACGCGCTGCGCATCCAACGGCACCTCATCGTTGTTCGCCTTCCTGGAGGTAGCACAGCCCTCCGACCCCTTCAACCAACCCTCGCTGTCCCTGGGCGTGCGGCTCGGTTATCAAAGCGGTGAGCCAATTGATTCGCTGCAGGCGCTCTACGATGCGTGGAACATCAGCACAGCCCTTGCATCCGCACCGGACGTGCACCTGGTGCGTATTGCACCCAACCCGGTACATGACCTGCTCGTGGTGCATGGCCTCACGCAGGCGGCGCATCCCATGATGATCCTGGATGCCACAGGACGCGCCGTGCCAACCGGGACATACAGGCGGACCGGCCACACGGAGTGGGATGTCTCCGGCCTGGAGCCGGGATCATACCTCATCGTGTTCGCACAGCAGGGCCTGCGCACCTCCGGGCGCTTCGTGAAGGAATAGGCACCGCCAAGGGCTCAGTTGCACTTGCCCATCTCCTTCAACAGGACCTCTCCGAACTGTTTCTGCTCCTCCGCAGAAGCGTAGCGGGCCTCCAGTTCAGCATGCAGGCTAACGGCCTCGGATGTGATCCGCATGGCCTCCGACATGGCGGCCATGTCGCCGGCGCCAGCCTTCTCGGTCAATGCCTTGGCGCGGCACTGCAGCTCGGCCACGCGCTTGGCATCGCTCTCCATGGAGCTGCCGCCGCAGGCAGCGAGAAGCAGCAGGACGGACATGGAACAAGCGGAACGAAGGATCGTGTTGCTCATGGGATGTAACGTTCAGCGGTGATTGCTGTACCGCAAGGGTATGACATTCCCGCGTGAAAGCCGGCCTGCAGGACGATCTGCGCGCGGGGCGCTCACTCCTTCGTCACCGTCGCCGCCAGGTACTCCCTGTTGAGGCGGGCGATGTGCTCGAGGCTGATCTGCTTGGGGCACTCCACCTCGCAGGCGCCGGTGTTGCTGCAGTTGCCGAAGCCTTCATTGTCCATCTGGTCGACCATGGCGAGCGCCCGACGCTTGGCCTCTGGACGGCCCTGGGGCAGAAGCGACAGCTGTGAGACCTTGGCGGCCACGAAGAGCATTGCACTGCCATTGGGGCATGTGGCCACACAGGCACCACAACCGATGCACGTGGCGGCGTCGAAAGCCTTGTCCGCATCGGCCTTGGGGATGGGCACCGCGTTGCCGTCCACCAGGTTGCCACTGGTGTTCACGCTCACGA
>CAZUNW010000072.1:0-4912 GCA_964621425.1 uncultured Chryseobacterium sp.
GGCCACATCCCGGCTGCGCTGCACCATGCCCTTCATGTCGGGCTTCGCCTCGCCCACGGTGATGCCGTAGTCCTTGGCGTGGTTGATGTATTCGAACACCTGGGCGCTCTTCAGCAACGCCTTGGTGGGGATGCAGCCCCAGTTGAGGCAGATGCCGCCGAGCGCCTCGCGCTCGACCACTGCGGTCTTCAGTCCGAGTTGGCTGGCACGGATGGCGGCCACGTAGCCGCCGGGGCCGGTGCCGAGAACGATCACATCGTAGCTCATGCGAGAAAGGTAGCGGTTGGTGGCGCGAAGGTAGGTGGAAGGGGCGTGCGCTTCGCCGGTCGCCGCATGTGGGGATATCTCACCGGTGCAGCCCGTTGGGGGACCGTGTTCTGCGTGTACATTAGACGCATAGAACCAACCTGTGACCATGAACGAGTTCCACCCCGACGCGCCCGCGACCCGGCGTCCCACCCTCCTCACCGTTGTCTGTGTCCTGAGCTTCATCGCCGGAGTGATCGGTCTGTGGACCGGCATCCGCGATGCGTTCACCGACGCCCCGCAGGAGGCCCTCGCAGAGGCGCGGGTGGCGATGGAGGAGGCCATGGCCGAGGTGGGGGAGGAGGGCATGCCCATGGTGCAGGATATGATGGAGTCCGCGATCACACTGGCGGAGAAAGCGGCCGAGCATGCGCGTGAGATGGGTTATGCCGGCATGGCCCTGTCGCTGCTCAGCCTCTTCGGCGTATGGAACATGTGGAACCTGAAGCGGTCCGGCTTCTGGATCTATCTGGCCGCCACGGTGGGTGGGCTGGCGGTGCCGCTCGTTTTCCTGGGCGGCGGGCTGATGACCATCATCAGCCTGGGCATTGGCGGGTTCATCTCGGTGGTGTTCATCGCGCTCTACGCCGTGAACCTGAAGCACATGCACTAGGGACCAGACCGGGCACAAGGGGCTTCCGGCCGGGTCGCACCGTCCTACCTTTCGCCCATGGCCTCCCACTTCCTGCCCGATGCTTCCGGTTCCACCGGGCGCCCGGAACTGCTCACCACCCTCGGGGTGATGAGCTTCATCAACTGCGGCTTCTTCCTGCCCATCTATTTCTTCGGCCTGTTGTTCATGTTCGGGCTGCGGGCCATGCCCGAGGAACGCTTCATGGAAGAGATGCAAGCGCAGATGGACGGCATGTCCGGCCTAATGGGGGAGGCGGGCGTGGCGGCCTATGAGGAAATCCTGCCGATCCTCTACCACGGCGGGGTGCTGCTCATGGCCGTTCTGCTGGTGCGCACCATCGCGCGCTTCGTTGGCGTGCTCGCCATGTGGCGCGGCCGCCGGCAGGGCTTCACCATCTACGCCGCCGCGCAGGCGTCCGGCATCTTCCTGCCCCACCTGGTGCTGCCCTGGAAGTACCTGGGCCTCTTCGGCCCTTTCATGGCCATGGGCTTCGTGCTGCTCTATCGCAGCCAGTTGCGGCGCATGGCCTGACCCCGCCCTTCAGCGCCGCCAGGCGATCCCGCTTACCTCCACGTTCACCCCGCGCGGCAGGCCCTTTACGGCCACGGCCTCGCGGGCTGGGGGTGTCTCGGTGAAGTAGGTTCCGTAAACCTCGTTCACGGCGGTGTAGTGGGCCATGTCGCTCAGGAAGATGGTCACCTTAACCAGGTGTTCGTAGTCCATGCCCGCCGCCCGCAGCAGTCTGCCCACGTTCTCCATCACCTTCCGTGTCTCGGTGGCGATGTCGCCGGTGTGCAGCTCACCCTGTTCATCCAGAGCGATCTGGCCGCTCAGGTACAAGGTGTCGCCGGCCAGGATGGCGGGCGTGTAGGGGGCGATGGGCTTGGCGGCGTTTGGGGGAAGAATGGGCTGCTTCATGGGGCGAAGTTGGCAAGGGAACGCGCAGGGCTGGATGTGGATCGGGGAACTCCCTTGGGCTGCCACGTTGCCGCATCCTCGGCTGATCGCGCTCCGGTCCGTTGGGATCTTGCGTACATCATTCCTGCACCGGCACACCCTGCACAGGTACCTTTGCCCGGCTCCGCCTGCGCTCAAGGCTTCGGCGGATGACGCATGTCCGACACACGCCCGCTCATTCTGGTCACCAACGACGACGGCATCTTCGCCCCCGGCATCCGCGCCCTGGTGGAGGAGGTGCTCCCCTTCGGCCGGGTGATGGTCGTGGCACCTGACAAGCCCCAGAGCGCCATGGGCCATGCCATCACCATCCACAACTTCCTGCGCCTCAACCCGGTCGCCTACCTGGACGGTGTGGAGGCCTGGAGCTGCAGTGGTACCCCGGTGGACTGCGTGAAGCTGTCCATCTACAAGCTGCTGGGCGGACGCCGTCCCGATCTGCTGGTGAGCGGCATCAACCACGGGGCCAACATCAGCATCAACGTGCTCTACAGCGGTACCATGAGCGCAGCGGTCGAGGGGGCCATGGAGGGCATCCCCAGCATCGGCTTCAGCCTCATGGACCACAGCATGGAGGCGGACTTCGCCCCGGTGCGGCCCGTGGTGCGCAGCGTGGTGGCCAACACACTCCGGCACGGCCTCACGCCGGGCTCCTGCCTCAATGTCAATGTGCCGCGCACCCGTGGCGAGGCCCTCAAGGGTATCCGCGTGTGCCGCCAGGCCAGGGCCAACTGGGAGGACGAATTCGAGACGCGCCTGGATCCCGGCAAGCGCGAGTACTACTGGCTGAAGGGCGAGTTCAGGAGCGAGGAACACGGCGAGGACACCGATGTATGGGCCGTCAACAACGGCTATGTGAGCATCGTGCCAACGCAGTTCGACATGACGGCGCACCACGCCATCGGTGGCCTGAACACCTGGGACCATGCGCTGGAATGACCGCACCGTTGGCCTTGTGTGCGGCCTCCTGGCACCCGTGCTGGGCTTCCTGCTCTATGGCCTCCTTTACGTGACCGTCATCCGCCCGCACAACGACCTGGGCTGGTTCATCAACGACCTCTTCCTGGGTACCCGCCGGTACCAGGCACCCGTGCTCAGCCTTGCGCTGCTGGCCGATGTGCCGGTGTTCTTTTGGTTCGACCGCCGGCGACGGCTGGAGGCCATGCGCGGTGTGCTGCTCGCCCTCTTCATTCACGGTGCGGTCATCGTCGCCCTCTGGATATGAGCCGCCGCGTCTACATCATCGCGGGTGAGGCCAGCGGCGACCTGCACGCAGCCAACCTGGTGAAGGCCCTGCTGCAGGAGCATCCCGGGGTGCAGCTGCGCGGCTGGGGCGGCGACCGAATGGCGGCGGCGGGTGTGGAGGTGGTGAAGCACATCCGGGAACTGGCCTTCATGGGCTTCGCCGAGGTGTTGCTGAACCTGCGAACCATCCTTCGTAACATGTCCGCCTGCCGGGCGGACATCACCGCGTGGCGCCCGGACGCCATCGTGCTCGTGGACTATCCGGGCTTCAACCTGCGCATCGCCACCTTCGCGCGGAGCCTGGGCATTCCCGTGATGTACTACATCAGCCCCCAGGTGTGGGCGTGGAAGGCGGGGCGCGTGAAGCGGATCCGGCGCGATGTGGATGAGCTCTGCGTGATCCTGCCATTCGAGCGCCCATGGTACGCTGCACGCGGCATGGACGTCACCTTCGTGGGTCATCCGCTGTTGGACGCCATAGCCAGTGAGACCGTGGGCCCGCCCGCAGAGCTGCCCGGGGCCGATGGCCGCCCGGTGATCGCCCTGCTGCCCGGCAGCCGCCGGCAGGAGGTGGAGCGCATGCTGCCGGTGATGCTCGAGGCGGCGGCAGGTTTTCCCGGCCACCAGTGCATTGTGGCGGCGGCCCCCACGCTGGACGATGCGGTTTACGCACCGCTCATGGGCCGCCACGACGCATTGCTGCTCCGCGACCGCACCTACGCCATCCTGCGGCGGTCGAGAGCGGCCCTGGTCACCAGCGGAACCGCCACCCTGGAGACCGCCCTGCTGGGCGTGCCCGAGGTGGTCTGCTACAGCGGCAGCGCCGTCAATGTGTGGCTCGCCCGCCGGCTGGTCAACGTGCCCTTCATCTCCCTGGTCAACCTGATCATGGAGAGGGAGGTGGTGCGGGAGATGATCCAGCAGGACCTGCGGCCCGATGCGCTGCGCGAGGAGCTCGGTCGCCTGCTCGCCGACGGGCCCCGCCGCGAACGCATGTGCGCCGACCTCGCCGACCTGCGCCAGCGGCTGGGCGGACCGGGCGCAAGCGCGAAAGCGGCCTCCCGGCTGTGGAAAATTCTTGAGGCGCGGTCCTGACACCCCCCCGCCACCCCGGTAGCTTCGCCGCCATGCGGATCCTGCTCTGTGCCGGCGCTGCCGTGGCGTGCATCGTCGCGGAGGCGCAATTCCAGGATGTGCAGGTGGGTGTGCTGCACGGCAAGGGCGTCACCAGCGCCATGCTGATGAGCACACGCGGCGGCATGGCGGTGCTGGCCGATGGCCGCCAGGTGGGCGAGCTGCCCGCCAGCGACGGTCTGCGCATCACCCTCGAGGGCGGACAGCTTGTGGCACGCACACTGAACGCCACCTACACAGCCCGCGAGCGGCTCACGCTGCGTGCTCCCGCGGGCGGTGGTGTGCGTCTGCGCGCATTGGTGCCGAAGGTCAACGAACGGGTGTATCAAGGCTCGTTCGACATCCGCAGGTCCGGCGGGGAGTTGCGCTTCGTCAACGAGGTGCGGCTGGAGGATTACGTGGCGGGCGTTGTGGAGAGTGAGGCCGGGGGACAGCAGACCCAGGAATACTACAAGCTGCAGGCCGTGGGCTGCAGGACCTACGCCCTGGCCAACGCCCGCAAATCGGCCTGGGCGAGCTGGCTCTCCGGACCTCCAAGTTCCGGGTGCCCGTGATGGCCCAGAACATCGAGGCCAAGATCGAGGTCGTGAGTTCCTCCCCGCTGCCGTGTCGCCTTCAATCAGCAGAATGGGAAGG
>CAZUNW010000072.1:4922-6534 GCA_964621425.1 uncultured Chryseobacterium sp.
CCGCAAGCACGCCCCCGAGGGGGTCCAGTTGTGCGACGAGGTGCACTGCCAGGTGTACAAGGGCCGCGCCACACATGCCCCCATCGTGGAGGCCACCCAGGGCACCAAGGGCACCGTGGTGGTGGACGCATCCGTCCGCCTCATCCACGCCACCTTCCACAGCAACTGCGGCGGGGAGACCCAAAATGCCGAGGACGTTTGGTCCAAGGAGGAACCCTATCTGCGTGCCACCACGGACAGTTTCTGCACCGCCCAGCCGCATGCCACGTGGACACGCACCATCCCCCGTTCCCAATGGGTGGGCTACATGAAACGCGTGCACGGTGTGCAGGTGGATGACCCCGCCGCCCTGGCCGAGGTGCTCGCGCACGACCCGCAGTGCCGCGGCCATTTTCTGAACGGGCGCAAGCCCCTGGTGCCCATGAAGCAGTTGCGGGAGGACTGGAAGCTGCGCAGCACCTACTTCAGCGTGCGCACGGCCGGCGACCAGGTGGTGTTGGACGGTCGTGGCTTCGGCCACGGTGTGGGCCTCTGCCAGGAGGGTGCCATGGAGATGGCCCGCCGCGGCATGGCCTACACGGACATCCTGCACCACTACTACAATGAGGTCCACCTGGTGGACCTCAGCAGCATCGACTTCTTCCGCGACGAGGGGCAATGAGCCCCGGAGGTCCGGGTCTGTGCACCACCGGACGTTCATGACCCACTGCGCGCCGCGGTGTTTCCGGCACGGCGTTTTCATTCCTTCGTCCCCCAACGCCCCCGCCATGTCCCTGCCGCGCGCGTTCACCCTCGCCCTGCTGGCGCTGCCCGCGGGGTCGCAGGCACAGCCTCCCGGCTTCGACCCCGGGCTCGCCGCCGACCTCAGTGCGCTCTGCGCCACGCACACCTTCATCGACCTCTACGGCACCGACGCCGCCATCCTGCCTCCGGGCTATGTGCGCATGCATGTTTCCCGCGAGCGTGGCATGGACAACCTGTTCCAGGTGTTCCGCAACGGGGCTGCTGGTGTCATCGAGGTGCGCGGATCCACCGCCGATCCGTTGAGCTGGATGGAGAACATCCATGCCGCCATGCTGCCCGCACACGGCACGCTGCATGTGGCGGGGCGCGCCTTCCACTACCACTTCGCCGATGACACCGCGGCCTCCGTGCATGCAGGCTACACGCTGGGCGTGTCGTTCCTTGCCGACGATGTGGTGGAGCAACTGCACGTGCTGGACCGGATGGGGGTGCATGATGTGGTCATCACCGGGCACAGCCAGGGTGGCGCCCTCGCGCTGCTCCTGCGGGCGCACCTGGAGCACCTGCCCGCCGGCCGCCTGCCCGCGCGCCTCCGCCTTCGCACCTATGCCTTCGCACATCCCATGGTCGGCAATGCCGCCTTCGCCGCGGGCTATGGGGCCGCCTTCGTGGATAAGGGGACCAGCTTCAGCATCATCAACCCGGCCGACCCGGTTCCGCTGATGCCGCTTGCCTTTCCGGCGGAACGCATGTTCTCGCGGGGCACGCTCAACGGTGTGCTTGAGGGGCGCGAGGGCTACGATGCGCGCGGACTGGCGCGCACCGCGCTCATGCGCATGTTCCGCGGTACGCTCACCGACCTGGCGCA